>CP046865.1:3517500-3602500 GCA_039640505.1 Rhodobacteraceae bacterium Araon29
ATTTGGACGGCATGCGCAAAGTGCCAGGCAATATCCCCAACCCCGAAAAGCTTGAGCCATATTTGCAAATGCCGCTCACTTCGGTGCCCGACCCGTTTGGCACCCACGATAGTTTTGGGCATCACAACAACGCCATACTGCGACGGTTTCTAGACACTTTTGGCTTTGAATATGAGTTTTACTCGGCCACCGAATTTTACCGCTCGGGCCGGTTTGACAGCGTTTTAATGCGCGCGGCGGAAAAATATGACGAGATTATGCAGGTGATGCTTGCCAGCCTGCGCGAAGAGCGCCGTCAGAGCTATTCCATCTTCCTACCCATCCATCCCGACACCGGCCGCGTGCTTTATGTGCCGATGAAGCACGTAAACGCCGCCGAAGGAACGATCACGTTCGACGACGACGATGGCAACGAACACACGCTGCCGGTCACGGGCGGCAATGTTAAACTACAATGGAAGCCAGATTTTGGTGCCCGCTGGGCAGCTTTGGGCGTTGATTTTGAAATGTATGGCAAGGATCATTCCACCAATACCGCCATCTATGATAAAATTTGCCGCATCCTTGGCCATCGCGCCCCCGAGCATTTTTCATATGAGCTGTTTCTGGATGAAAACGGGCATAAGATTTCCAAAACGTCGGGCAATGGCGTGTCGATTGACGAATGGCTGACCTATGCCAATACCGAAAGCCTTTCGTATTTCATGTATCTTAAGCCTAAAACCGCAAAGCGGATGCATTTTGATGTGATCCCGAAAGCAATGGATGAGTATCAACAGCAGCTGCGCGCCTATGCAGGTCAGGATATCAAAGCAAAGCTGAATAATCCGGTGTTTCATATCCACGGCCATAATGTGCCAGCGCCGGATATGGTGGTGCCGTTTTCCATGCTGCTTAATCTTGCCTCGGTTGCGAATGTGGAAGAGAAAGATCAGCTTTGGGGTTTTATCAAACGCTACGCCCCCGAGGCTTCGGCCGAAACCCACCCCGGGCTTGATCAGGCGGCGGAATTTGCAGTTCGCTACTTTAATGATTTTGTCAAACCGGCCAAGGTATACCGCGCGCCTAGCGATCTTGAACGCGAAGCGCTAAACGATCTGCGCGATCAGCTTTTGGCCTACGACGGGCCAATGGAAGACGAAGCGCTACAAAGCCTTGTCTTTGCCTGCGGCCGCGAACGCTTTGATCCGCTGCGTGACTGGTTCAAAGCCATTTACGAGGTGCTGTTGGGGGCCAGCCAAGGGCCAAGGTTTGGCGGATTTATAGCCCTTTACGGGGTGACGGAAACAGCCGCGCTGATCGAGGCCGCACTGGCAGGTGACTTTATAAAAGACTAAACCGCTCATAAGCATCGGCAGACCGAAAATTGATTTTCACTGGCGGCGTTCTACCTCATGGTCATCAAAGAGGATGACGTGATGCGTATATTTGCAATTTTGTGGTTTATAGTAATATTGGGCTCTCCGCTTGCCGCCGGAGAAAAAGAGGACGTGCAAGCCATAATCAATGGCCAAATCGAAGCCTTTCAACAAGATGATTTTGTGGCCGCCTTTACCTATGCCAGCCCATCGATCCGCTCGATGTTTGGCACGCCTGAAAACTTTGGCAAAATGGTACAGCGCGGCTATCCCATGGTCTGGCGACCAAAAGATGTTCGGTTTCTGGATTTTGAAAGTACGCCTGCAGGGCTTATCCAGTCACTTCAAATCGTCGACCAATCCGGCAAAGTTCATTACCTGAGATATTTTGTGGTCAGTACCAGTAAAGGCTGGAAAATTTCAGGCGTGCAATTCATCAACCCTGCAGAGTTCAGCGCCTAACGCTACTGAGCAGCGTACGGAGCTAAAATCAATCATTAAGCAGGGCCGACTAGGCTGACGTGAAACCGTCAACCAAAGAGGCCCTGCATGAGCATATCAAGCTCCACTCTTCCCAATTTTTCACCCCCTGCGTTTAAAGCCGGCCTTGCCAATTGGTCAAACGGCGATGGTACGTCTGGCTCGGAGAGCTATGGCGCAGTGTCCGAGGCTGCCTATGTGCCCAATGACAGCGATTTTTCCGGCTGCCTTGAGCTGATCAAAACCCGATCGGTGCAAAAATTGCGGGCTTTTGCTAAAACCCCGATGCGGCCGGAAACATATCTGCGGATAAGCACCCGGATCAAATCGGTGACCGGCAACCTGCCTGCAGTTCGGATTGCCGGATGGGCCGGCAACGATAGTGATGCTTGGGTCAGTGCTGCTACCCAAATTGGGCCGTCTGTGGCGCTCAGCGCAGCAGGAGAAGTGGTTGAAATTTCCGCCATTGTCGGGCCGGGACTGCGTGATGGGGTCGATATGGTGTGGGGCTCTGAGCCGACATACGGGCATTTCGGTCTTGATTTAACCGGTGCCAGTGGCGGCATTGTTCGAATTGACGACTTTGAAATCCAAGATGTGACCGGTCTGTTTCACCGCGAAATGATCAATGTGGTGGATGTGCGCGATTACGGCGCCTTGGGCGATGATCAAACTGACAATTACAACGCTTTTGTGGCCGCTGATCAGGCGGCAAACGGGCGTCAATTGCTGGTGCCCGAGGGAATCTATCACATCACCCGCGGCCTGTCACTCAGCGCACCAGTGCAAATTCAGGGGCAGCTTGTGATGCCGGATGATGCGCCTTTGGTGCTCAGCAAATCCTATAATCTGTCCACCTATATTGATGCGTTCAAATCAGAAGAGCTGGCCTTTAAAAAGGCCTTTCAGGCGTTGCTTAACAGCGGCGATCACGACTCGCTTGATTTGAGCGGACGCAGCATTGCCGTTTCAGAACCGATTGATATGCAGGCGGCAGTGTCCAACCGGACCGAATATGCCCAGCGCCGGGTGATCCGAAACGGTCAGTTTTATGCCCAAGGTGACACTGCATGGGAAAATGAAGTTGTTAATTCGGTTGCGACCTACAGTCAAAACACTCCGAAAGTTTTGAAAAATGTGGTGGATATTGCGAATATTCCGGTCGGTGCCTTGGTGGAAGGTCACGGTGTTGGGCGCGAAATTTACGTCAAATCGAAAAATGTTGCGGCGCAGGAAGTGACTTTATCCGAAGGACTTTTTGACGCGGATGGCACCCAGAATTTTAACTTTACGCGGTTTAAATATTTGCTGGATTTCAGTGGCTTCGAAAAGCTGTCGAAGTTTTCTTTGCAAAACATCGAATTTCAATGCAACAGCAAAGCCAGTGGGATAATGTTGGCGCGAACTGGGTATGTCTTTCATATCAAAGATTGTTTCATCACGAGGCCCAAATACCGCGGATTAACCTCAATTGGGACCGCCTGTCAGGGTATGCTGGTGGATCGCTGTCATTTTATGACTGCCGAACCGAATACAAAATCCCAA
The DNA here is from genome assembly GCA_039640505.1 of Rhodobacteraceae bacterium Araon29. Classification (NCBI taxonomy): domain Bacteria; kingdom Pseudomonadati; phylum Pseudomonadota; class Alphaproteobacteria; order Rhodobacterales; family Paracoccaceae; species Rhodobacteraceae bacterium Araon29. Next base: position 3,520,884 of record CP046865.1, read on the forward strand.
GACCGCATCAGTATAGCAATCAATGCCAATGGCAATGATGTTAAGCTGCGCGAAAACTGGGCCTCGCAGTTTCGCCATTTCGCCATACTCAGCGGATCTAACAATATCGTCAGCGGCAATCATTTCTATCAAGGTGATGGTGTAGCCAACGGTATCCGGCTTGCCGGGTTGGCCATGACCAAATCAAATACCGCCACCACTGTTGTTGGCAATTATGTGGACAATTGCTTTTTGGAATGGACCAATGAACATGATCCCACACCGGATTTCACCTCAGGTTTTGGCTTTTCCGCACTTTCCGTGAGCGACAATGTGTTTTTAAGCGGTAATGTCGCCGATTGGTTCGCGTATCTTGTGGTAAAACCGTTTGGTAGCGGCCACGGGATTTCCAATCTATCGGTCAATGGCAATACTTTCCGCTCTATCAACGGCACCATCGACCGGGTGGAACGCATCGACACCAGCTATGCAGATATTGACCGCACCCGTTTGTGGCATATTCAGTTTATGGGCAATAATTTTAACAATATAAAAACCCGAAGCCAAAACCCTTTGCGCCTGAGCCACTCACAAAATTCCGCCTCATCCGTCTGGTCTATTGAAACCGATGGGCAACTGCCCTTTGGCGGATATGCACGCGATGTCGAAGCGCTGGTGGCAAAAAGTGAAATAAAGTCTTCCTCAAATCAGAAAACCTATAACATGCCCTATGTGACTCTGGAAAAGGGCTCAGCAAGAGATCGTGTCAATCTGAACTGGCCCGAAGCCGTGAAAGGCAAGATGGGGATTAAAATCAGATGTGATCGCTGACCGCAGGCTCTGGTCAACAGCCCTGCAACCAAGTATAGCGCCACAGGCAGATATTAAGAGGCGCGTGATGACCGATCCCGACGAGCTGAGCAAAACGATCATCAAAGATCGTGCGGCACGCGGCCAGCCAATTTCCAAGCTGGGCTATTTTTGTGCGCCGTTTCGGCCTCAAAACGGACCGCTGTCGGATCAAGTGATCAAAGTCTATCGCAGCTTGGCCGACGTGGCCGCGCTTGATCGTTTGGCACAGGCGCATGATGACTATGTTATGCTTTTGCAGCGCACTAATGTTGGATTGCCGGAAACCGAATTTCACCTGCTTGATCTCGGCGGCCAACGCACGCCGGTGGTGGTACAACAAGCCCTTGATGCGCGCAGCATGATGCGCCCGCAATTGATCGCCGCAGATCGGCAAAACGCCCTAAAGCTGATGGCAGCCGCGGGCGATGTAATCGCGGGTTTCTGGAATACGCTTGAAGAGAATGATGGCCGCGTTGGATTTCATCCCTCAATTCGCAACTTTGCCATTGTGGACGGGCAGGCGATGTTTTTTGACACCTTTCCCCCGCTGATTGGTTATACGCGCGATGAGATGGGCGAAATGCTGTTGCAGTTTTCCGAAAAACGGCTGATGCGCTGGGTCGGGCCAATGCTTAAGCAAAAAGTCACTGGCATTCAGGATGAATGGTATTCACCGTCCGAAACTCTGGTCGGATTGGTCGGCAGCGCCTGCCGGCTGCGCCCCGATGATGCCGAAGCGTTTTTAAGCTGGGGGCGTGATTTTGCCCAAAGTCAAATGCCGCGCTGGTCGGACGCGGCGCTTGCCAGTCTAAAAAAGCCGCCGCGTTTGCCCGGATACTGGACCGGATTTCGCAAACTGCTGGGATTGCAGGGCGAGCCTAATATTCAATGAATGCCCCTAGGGGCAAAGATGAACCGCTGTGTCCCAAGCCGCGCATCGTTCTGCCAAGGCAGGCGCAACCGCAGCATCGGTGAACATGGCTGAAAGCCCTTTGAGTGATGTGATCCGCACCGGCGCGCTGCGTTGGAATTTTGACTTATCGGCCACCAAAAATGTCTGCCGCGCCTGTTCAATGATGGTCTGGCTGACACCCACCTCTTGCAGATCAAAATCCAGCAGATCCCCGTCCTCATCCAAGGCCGAACAGCCGATCACGGCATAATCCACTTTAAAGCGCTCAATGCTTTGCTGGGTCAATGTACCAACAAGCCCGCCATCTTTACGCCGTAGCACCCCACCCGCCAGTATAATTTCGCAGCTATTATTGGCCGCCAAAATAGACGCCACATTGATGTTATTGGTCACCACCATCAGATTGCTATGATCCAGCAGCGCCTTAGCCACCGCTTCGGTGGTAGTGCCGATGTTCAAAAACACCGAACAATCCGACGGTATATGCGCTGCACATTTTGCCGCAATAGAGGCCTTCGCCTCGGCATTCAGCTCGCGGCGCTGACTATAGGCGATATTCACCGTACCCGAGGCCACAATCGCGCCGCCATGCACCCGCTCTAACTGACCGGTTTCGGCCAGATCGCTGAGATCACGGCGGATAGTTTGAAGGCTGACGCCAAAATGCTCGGCCAACCCCTCAACCGTGACTTTGCCTTGGCTCTGGGCAATTTCAAGAATATCGGGATGGCGGAAGGTCTGTGACATGAAAGCTCCGGTTTTAAGTTAGACATCACACCCCGGCTCATCTGGTCAAGCGCAAACCGGCCGCCAGCGCGGAAAAAGCGGCACTTTATGGTCGTTTGTGTTCGATATTGTGCTTTTTAGCTTTAATTCGAACAAAATCGCGCGTATATGGACGTTAAACCGATTATTTTTATGTGAGCGTTGGCGCTAGTACCTTGGCGGCCAATTTTTAAAAGGAGCCAACCGTGTCCGAGCTTTCCAATACCGAACCCTATGATCTTTTTATCATTGGCGGCGGCATCAATGGCTGCGGCATTGCCCGCGATGCTGCCGGTCGCGGCCTGCGTGTCATGCTAGCCGAAATGAATGACTTTGGCGGTGCCACTTCATCGGCCTCAACCAAGCTGTTTCATGGCGGGCTGCGGTATTTGGAATATTTCGAGTTTGATCTGGTGCGCAAAGCCTTGATTGAACGCGAGGTTCTGCTCAAAGCGATGCCGCATATCAGCTGGCCAATGCGCTTTGTTCTACCGCTTTACAAAGGCATGCGGTTTGATACCGAAACGCCAACTTCACGGCTGTTGGTGCGGTTCATGCCATGGCTGCGGGGGCGCAGACCTGCGTGGTTGATCCGTTTGGGGTTGTTTTTATACGACACGCTGGGGGGGCGCGACATTCTACCCGGCACGGCCACATTGGATTTGCACCGCGATCCGGTGGGCAAGCCGTTGCAGGAAAAATTTGCAAAAGGCTTTGAATATTCAGATTGCTGGATTGAAGACAGCCGGTTGGTTTTGCTCAACGCCCGCGACGCCGAGCAGCGCGGCGGTACCATGCGCAGCCGCAGCGCCGTTACCAAAGCCGAACGGGTGGGCGAGTTGTGGCACATTAGTTTCGAAGACAGCCAGAGCGGCACATCTGAGACCGTTCAGGCAAAGATGTTGGTCAATGCCGGTGGACCCTGGGTCGAAAACATCATTCATCAGACGGCGGGGATTAATTCATCCGAAGGCGTACGTCTGGTGCGCGGCAGTCATATTGTCACCCGCAAACTCTTTGAACATGACAAAAGCTATTTCTTTCAAGGCAGTGATGGACGGATTATCTTTGCCATTCCCTATGAACAGGATTACACCCTGATCGGCACTACCGATCAGGATCATAGCGACCCCGATACCCGCCCCGAATGCAGCGCGGAAGAGCGTGATTATCTGCTGGGTTTTGCCTCGGAGTATTTTGCCAAACCCGTTACAAAAGAAGACGTGGTCTGGAGCTATTCCGGCGTGCGCCCGCTTTATGATGACGGGGCCAGTTCGGCCACGGCGGCCACCCGAGATTATGTACTGACGGTCAACCAACCGGATGGCACCGCGCCCATATTGAATGTCTTTGGCGGCAAAATCACCACCTACCGCAAACTGGCCGAAAATGCCTTGGTGGAAATCGCGCCATTTTTCCCCAACTTGCCAGGCCCGTGGACTGCGGGCGTTCCCCTGCCGGGCGGTGATTTTGCAGTAAAAGATGTACAAAAAAAGCTTGAACAGCTCGAACGGGATTATCCGTTCTTAACCCCGCGTTGGGCGCAGCGGCTGCTTCGGGCTTATGGCACCGAGGCCTGGGATATGCTGGGCACAGCAAAAACTGCTGCCGATCTTGGGCGTGATTTCGGCGCCACCTTAACCGAGCAAGAACTGCGCTGGTCCATCGCCAACGAATATACCAAAACCACTGAGGACATGATCTGGCGGCGCTCAAAACTGGGGCTGCGCCTGTCGAAAGACGAGGTTGCAGACCTTGATAAGTTCTTTAGTGATCCTCTGGGCAAATCCAAAAAGACACCAAAACGCAAAGCAAAACCGGTTGCGCTCGATCAAGAAATCGGCTGAATTTACCGCAACAAATCTAAAAAGGTGCTGACATGACCCATATCCTCGCCATTGACCAAGGCACAACATCGAGCCGCGCGATCGTATTTGATCAGTCCATGACCCCGATTGCCAGCGCCCAAGAAGAGTTTGAACAGCATTTTCCCGCCAGCGGCTGGGTCGAACATGAGGCCGAAGACCTTTGGTCAACCACGATCTCGACCTGCCGCAAGGCGCTTGAAAGCGCAGGGCTAAGCGCAAGTGATATCGCCGCCATTGGCATTACCAACCAGCGCGAAACCACGGTGATCTGGGATAAAAACACCGGCCAAGCGATCCATAAGGCGATCGTCTGGCAAGACCGCCGCACAGCCGATATTTGCGAGGCCCTGCGCAGCGGCGGCCATGAGCCGATGTTCACCGCGCAAACCGGTCTTTTGCTCGATCCCTATTTTTCCGGCACCAAGGTGAAATGGATCCTCGACACTGTTGAGGGCGCGCGGCAGAAAGCGGCCGATGGTGATCTGCTCTTTGGCACGGTCGACAGCTATCTGATCTGGCGGCTGACCAGCGGGCGCCTGCATGCCACCGACGCCACCAACGCCGCGCGCACGCTGCTTTATGATATCCACCGCGGCGCTTGGAGCCCCGAGATTTGCGAGCTGCTTGATATCCCCATGGCCATGCTGCCCGAGGTTAAGAACTGCGCCGATGATTTTGGTGAAACCGAAGCGGCGCTCTTTGGCGGCGCAATCGCCATTCGCGGTGTCGCCGGCGATCAACAGGCGGCCACCGTGGGGCAGGCCTGTTTTGAACCCGGTATGTTGAAATCTACCTATGGGACGGGCTGTTTTGCGCTGCTGAATACGGGCGATGCGCCGGTGCAGTCACAAAACCGGCTGCTGACCACCATCGCCTATCAGCTGGATGGCAAGCCCACCTATGCGCTGGAAGGGTCAATCTTTATTGCCGGCGCTGTGGTGCAATGGCTGCGCGACGGGCTAAAAATCATCGGCACGGCCGCCGAAACTCAGGGCCTGGCCGAAACCGCCGATCCATCGCAGGATTTGGTGATGGTGCCCGCCTTTACCGGCCTTGGCGCGCCCTATTGGAATGCAGAATGCCGCGGCGCGGTCTATGGGCTGACGCGCAATTCCGGCGCGGCAGAGTTCGCCCGCGCGGCGCTGCAAAGCGTCGGGCTGCAAACCCGCGACCTGCTTGAAGCAATGCGCGCCGACGGGGCCGCAGGGGCGGGCGATGCGGTGCTGCGCGTGGATGGCGGCATGTCGGCAAGCAACTGGACCATGCAATATCTGGCCGATATTATCGGCGCGCCGGTAGACAGACCCAAAGTGCTGGAAACCACCGCCATGGGGGCCGCGTGGCTGGCCGGCATGCAGGTGGGCGTCTATCAAGGTCAGGCCGAATTTGCCGCCAACTGGGCGCTTGAGCAGCGCTTTACCCCTAAGATGGCAGAGCAAGAGCGCGCCGCTGCCTACACCCGCTGGAAATCCGCCGTCGCGGCGACATTGACGGTTTAAGGATTTTGGTAGAACAGCGATTTACTTCATAAAAAGTTAGGGCTCTTTTTGGGACATCTCTCAGGACCTAAAATAAGACACCTCGAAGGCTAGACTGGTTTCACACCTGGTTCGAACAACGCTCTTATTCCCTCTCTTAAATTAGTCAATTGCTCACCTGACCCAAAACAAGCTGAGCAGTTTTTTACTCTGAAAATTGCTTAACTGCGGCTGCAGTTTGCACCACCTGGTTGACCGCATTCTCCAAATTACGAAGACCTTCGCTGCCCATGTTCACTGCCACCAAACTTATAACAATTGATACCAACATAACCCCAAATTCGGGGCTAAATTACCCAAGTATATTACCCTCTTGAGGGATAAGTGATGGAGCAAGATCAGCCTCAAAATTTTGGTGTTAACCGCCATAGGATTTGCCCCCTAAAAACTCTTTGATTGAATATTGACTACAAGAGAACACCTTGGAACAGAAGATAGCCGTTATCGATGAAAATTTGTAATTGTGCTTTCAGATCCTCAAAGGCTGAAAGGAGCAATAAATATGCTGGGCTTGCAATCTTAGCAAACATCATGGACAGTGAAGCTATATTCATAATTTTTTATTGGAAAAAATCTATTGGTTTATCGTTCTATTCTAATTCTAATCTTGGCATTTCACGCAAACACTGTTTTCGCTCGGGACCTCGCGCCATCGATCCGACCAGTCCTTGAGTTGATCGCAATTACAAACGCACAATTGAAACATTGCAAGTTTGAAGACAGCACAGGCGACAAACAGGCAGCCATTGATGCCGCTTTTATTGCCTTATCCGAGGCTTTGTACATGCGAGCTATCGCTCTTGGCCGAAAAGAAGAGGACGCGCGCAAGGGAGTTGCTGATTACATAACCTTGATTTCCCAAGATCCGCAGATTACCCGAGGACCAAAAAACCTTAAAATTTTTCGGCAAAAATGTCCTAAAAATTTAAAGCGACCAATGGAAATACTGAAGTCACAAGAATTCCAAAAGTATCTTAGTGACTATACCTCCCTTCCATGGATTTATGATAGCCCCTTCATTTTATCGGGCACTACTCTTGAAACCTATGCAGGGCCAATGACACAGCGCCGTTTGCTTGATACGCTATCTTATCGGATGGGTTGCCGAGACATCAGGCCCATATCAATCAGTTTGGATGAAAAATCCGTTATTGACTCGACCGGACTGCCAATCTTTGTCCAACCAACCATCAGGTTTATAGAAATTTGGGAGGTGGAATGCAGAGGCAGAGGCGCAACCAAGAGCTTTAAGGTGAGCCATTCACGAGATAGCGAGGGACCGGCTGGGTTTTACTCGGTCGAATAAAATCAGTTTATAAAGCAGATTTTTTGGATCACTGGGGCAATTTTGCCGGCGCTGCCAGTCACGTGAGGAGCTGACTGGGTTTAGGCCAATTAAGTCTAGTGTTTAATGCCTTCGAAACCGGCCCTATCGATAGATGTACTCGGCATTCAATCGCGCCGGACGACAGGATGCAGATTAAATCCCGCAGTCGATGATGGCTTTGGCCAGAACCGGAATGGTTGCTGAATTCAGACCGGCGATGTTCAGCCGGCTGTCGCCCACCATGTAAACCGCGTGTTTTTCGCGCAGCGCGTCCACTTTATCCGGTGTGGTGCCCAGCCGCGAAAACATCCCCCGATGCTCGGCCAAAAACCCAAAGCGGTCCGAACCGGAAAGCGTGCGCAGCTCATCAGCCAGCTGTTGGCGCAGCCCCAGCATGGACAGACGCACCTCTTCCAGCTCGGCCTGCCAGTCGGCGCGCAATTCTGCATCGCTGAGCACCATGGTCACCAGCCGCGCACCGTGGTCGGGCGGGAACGAAAAATTCTGCCGGTTGAGATAGGCCAATGTGCCTTGGTTCAGCGCCTGTGCGCTTTGATCTTGCGAAACCGCCATCAAAATGCCTGTGCGCTCGCGGTAAATGCCAAAGTTCTTGGAACAGCTGGCCGCGATTAAACATTCGGGCAGCGCGCTGGCTAAAAGCCGGGTGGCAGAGGCATCTTGCTCAAGCCCTTCGCCAAAGCCCTGATAGGCAATATCAATCATCGGCGTGGCGCCGGTTTTCTGCAGCAGCTCAACCACCTGCTGCCATTGCACGGCGTTTAAATTGGCCCCAGTTGGGTTGTGACAACAGCCATGCAGCAGCACGATATCACCGGCTTTTGCCTTTGCCAGATCGGTGCACATGGCGTCAAAATCAACGCCGCGTGTGGCACTATCAAAATAGCGGTAAGGAACGGTTTCAATCGACAAATGGCGCAAGATCGAAAGGTGGTTCGGCCATGTGGGATCAGACACGAACACGCGTACATCCGGATTGGCCATCTGCGCCATTTCAAACGCCTGACGCACCGCGCCGGTACCGCCCGGCATCGCCGCCGCCGCCACCGCAGCGCGCGGAACAGCGTCGCCCAGAACCAGATCAACCATCACATCGGAAAACGCCGGATCGCCCACCAGCCCGACATAGGATTTGGTGGTTTCCTGCTGCCAAAGCTGTTGCTCGGCGGTTTTAATCGCACGCATCACCGGGGTCACGCCATCGGCATTTTTGTAAACCCCAACCCCGAGATCAATTTTCTCGGGCCTTGGGTCCTGCCGATAAAGCTGCACCAGCGCGAGTATTTTATCGGCTGGTTGCGCGGTGAGCGTTTCAAACATTCAGGTGTCTCCTGTTGCGACGGGCACCATGGGGAACTGCCCCCACTCCGCCCAGCTGCCATCATAAAGCGCATGGTCGGTTTTGCCCATCTGGGTCAAAGCAAGGTTAAGAACAGCGGCCGTGACCCCCGATCCACAACTTGTGATCGCCGGCTTGGCTAAATCCACACCAGCCGCTTGGAAAATGGCGCGCAGCGCATCGGGGTCTTTGAGTGTTCCGTCTTGGGACAGCAAGCTGTGAAAATAAACATTTTTGGATCCCGGAATATGACCGGACCGAAGCCCTTCGCGGGGCTCGGGTTCATCGCCGCGAAAACGCCCAGGGGCGCGGGCATCAATAATTTCATGATCGCCCAGTTTTGAGGCCGCCGCCACCTGGGTGACATCCTTGACCATCTGGTTTTGCCGGCGCACCATCATATGGCGGTCGCGGATAATCGGGGGCATATCTTCGGTCGGGTGACCTTCGGCTTTCCATTTGGGAAACCCGCCATCCAGAACCGCAACATCGGTGTGGCCCATCAATTTTAGCAGCCACCAAACCCGCGCGGCGGAAAACAGCCCAGCGCCATCATAAATCACCACCTGATGTCCATCGCCAACCCCCATGGCGCGCATCCGCGACAGGAATTTTTCCACCGGCGGCACCATATGCGGCAATTCCGAGCGGTGATCGCTAATGTCATCAATATCGAAATACCGCGCTCCTGGGATATGCGCGGCCTCAAATTCGGCCCGTGCGTTGCGCTGCATTGTGGGCAGATACCACGAGCCATCCAAAACCCGCAGATCAGGATCTTTCAAATGCGCAGCAAGCCACGCGGTGGAAACCAGTGTTTTTGGATCATCAACTGCCATTGGGACCCCCGAATTGTGCTGTTTTGTCCCTACTACTCTGAGATCGCGGTGGCAAGGGTAGCGGTTAAATTTGCCGCTCGGCTGAACCGCAAGACGCCGCGGAATTAGTCGCCGTGGCGCAGAAGGCGCTGTTTCTGACGGCCCCAATCGCGCTTGGCCTGATCTGCACGCTTATCGTGATTCTTTTTGCCCTTGGCGATACCGATTTTTAGTTTCACCTTGCCGCGGTGATTGAAATACATCACCAGCGGCACCAAAGTCATGCCCTTGCGCTGGGTATCAGACCAAAGCCGCGCCAATTCGCGGCGGTTGACCAACAGCTTGCGGCGACGGCGTTCTTCATGACCAAAGGTTTTGGCCTGCTCATAGGGCGCAATGTAGGAATTCACCAACCACAGCTCGCCCTCATCCACCTCAGCATAGCTTTCGGCAATATTGCTGCTGTTGACGCGCAGGGATTTCACCTCAGAGCCAAACAGCGCCACCCCGCATTCAAGATCATCCTCGATTGCGTAATCAAATCGCGCGCGCCGGTTTTCGGCAATCACTTTGTAATTCGGGTCAGATTTAGGAGCCGCCATGGCTTGGCTGATTACACGGTGTTGGGCAGGCTGTCCATGGTTTGCATGACCCCTGCCGCTGCTATTCGTACTGGACAGACTCGCCAGCGCGGTGCTAGCTTTTGATCAAATTATATTTCTCAGGTGATCCCATGAAAGACGACAACTTCCTCAAAGAGAACAACGCCCGGCATTTGTGGCATCCAATGGGCCATCCGGCAGACTCGCTTGCCAATCCGCCGAAAATTATAACCGGCGCCGAAGGGGTCAAGATCACGGATATCGACGGCCATTCCGTGGTGGATGCGGTGGGCGGACTTTGGTGCGCCAATCTGGGATATTCCAATGATGTGATCAAAGATGCGATTGCCAAACAGCTTTATGATTTGCCCTATTATTCGGCCTTTGCAGGCTCGACCAATCCCCCGGCGATTGAGGCCTCGCTCGCCGTGCGCGAGATGTTTGCCGACGATGGCATGGCGCGGGTGTTTTTCACCTCGGGCGGATCAGATGCGGTAGAAACCACATTGCGGCTGGCGCGGCAGTATCACCGGCTGCGCGGCGAACCCACGCGCACCAAGTTCATTTCCCTAAAAAAGGGCTATCACGGCACGCATTTCGGCGGCGCATCCGTGAATGGCAACAACCGTTTCCGGATCAGTTACGAGCCGCTTTTGCCCGGCTGTTTCCATCTGCCAAGCCCGTATCCCTATCGCAACCCATATGGTGAAACCGATCCTGCAAAGCTGGCGCAAAACATCGCCGCCGCGTTTGAGGACGAAGTGGCCTTTCAGGACCCCAAAACCATAGCCGCCTTTATTATGGAGCCGATCCAAGGCGCGGGCGGCGTTATAGTGCCCGATGCCTCATTCATGGGGCTGATGCGCGATGTCTGCACCCGCCACGGGATTTTGATGATCTCGGACGAGGTGATCACCGGTTTTGGCCGCACCGGCGATTGGAGCGGCGCACGCCATTGGGGGGTCAAGCCGGATATGATGAGTTTGGCCAAAGGCATCACCAGCGCCTATTTTCCAGTGGGCGCGGCACTGATGAGCGATCAGGTGGCCGAGGTGTTTGAAAACGACCGCTCGGCGGATGGCGGCATTTTCCACGGCTATACCTATTCGGCGCATCCTGTGGGCGCAGCAGCTGTCACCGCCTGTCTGTCGGAAACCCTGCGGCTTGATACCAAAACCAACGCCGCCGCGCGCGGCGCGCAGCTTTATCAAGGGGTGCAAAAGCTTAAAGAAAAATACGATGTGGTTGGCGATGTGCGCGGCGGCGAAGGGCTTATGACCGCGCTTGAGCTTGTGAGCGACCGCGCGGCTAAAGCACCACTGGATATGGACGCAATGAAACGCGTGCATCAGGCCACCTATGAGGCCGGCTCAATGGTCCGTCTGGGGATGAACAATATCCTGATGTCACCGCCGCTAACCATTAGCGAAGCCGAGGTAGACGTGATTTTATCGGCGCTCGATGCGGGGCTTGGGGCGGTTTAATTTTTAGCGGTCACTGGATGGCACCTTTTGGGTATCAGGCGGCCTGAAAGCCTGAATTCGTGTGCTCCTGCCTTTATGAACCACTGATCGTGAAAGATATCATGCTGAACCCCGATTTTAACCGCGCCCGAGATTTTATTTATTCCAACGCAAGACTTATTGAACGTCATCTCTTTTCATTTCAGTTTGAAGACGGCGCAGCGGATATGGTTGAGCGTGCTTTAAGTGGCTATCAACACGCCAATAGGCTTTTTGGGTTCGGATTAGAACCTGATAAACGCGCATCGGCGCCGCAACCGGTTGATCAGGCATTCGCGATGGAAATTCTTGATGCAATTGGTGCGAGCCGAGGCCGGTTTGAAGCGATCTGTGATAGTCTGCATCATCTTACAAACGCTGATGGAGGTTTGCCGTTCTCACATCAATCCGTAGAAGCGGCGCCACACGCAGCTTGGTGGGCCTGCGCGTCCAGCCAGCCCAGTTCGATCAACCCGACCGGCATAATCCTGTCATTTCTATGGAAGTCCGGCCTTGACCACCCCTGGATGAAGAACGCGGAAGATTTTTGCTGGGATGCGCTAAACCAGCTTCAGGTCACAAGCGCCCATTCCATTCAAAATGGTTTGGCGTTTCTTGCGGCGCATCCCGATCAGCAGCGCGCGGGGCAGGCATTTAAGGGGCTGCGAGAACTCGTCAGAGGCGCAACTTGTTTTGATCCACAGTCAGAGGAATATGTCTTTTCGCCTTTGATCTTTGCGCCTAGCCCTAAAAGCCCGGCCACACGCTTTTTCTCAAACGATGAGATTCAGCCACACCTGCAATTTATGATTAGCCAGCAACAAGAGGATGGCGGCTGGCCGATCAACTGGCCGCCATTGTCGCAGGGCGTGATGTCGGAATGCCGCGCAATTGTGACCTTGCGCAATCTCAATATACTGCGGGCTTATAACAGTCTAAAGGGTGTCTAGGCATAGTCACCTGCACCCGTTCCAAAGCCTCTTAGCCACTGTTGCAAATGTTGCGCGGCACTTTAGCCCTCGGCTCGGTACTGCCCTGTTGCAATGCCCTCAAGACGCCACTGTCCCACCCGAGCGCGTATAAGCCGCAGCGTGGGCAACCCGATGGCGGCAGTCATCCGGCGGACCTGCCGGTTGCGGCCTTCACGGATTGTAATCTCAAGCCAGCTGTCGGCAACGGTTTTGCGAAAGCGCACCGGCGGTGTGCGCGGCCAAAGCCCGCCCGGCGGCGCAATGCAGCGCACTTCGGCTGGCTGGCAGGCGCCGTCTTTTAGCATAACGCCTTGACGCAAGGGCATCAGATCACTGTCGTTCGGCGCGCCTTCCACCTGCACCCAATAGGTTTTTTCCAGCTTGTGCTTCGGGTCTGCAATTTTCGCCTGCAGCCGCCCGTCATCGGTTAAAACCAGCAGCCCTTCGCTGTCCCGGTCGAGCCGGCCGGCTGGATAGACATCAGGAATTTTGATGTAATCCGCTAGGGTTTGGCGGCGTTCGGCAGACGCGCTATTATCAGTGAACTGGCACAGCACATTGAACGGCTTGTTAAAGAGAACAATCATAAGGTCAGGGCAGAAGCCGGTTTGATCATACCGGTTTCAATGCCGCGCCAGTTTGTGATCGCCGGTGTCATCCATTTTTGCGCCGCCGGATGATCGGGCGAAAGCACCCCAAGCGCGCACAGCAGCGCGGCAATGGCCGAATTGCTGGCGCGGGTATTGCCGTCGGTGATTTTCAAAGCCACCCCTAGACGCTGTTCGGGCAGGATGGCCACAAACACGCCCTCGGCCCCGGTTTTTATTGCCGCGGCGCCCGACATGGCGCGCATCAAATCCGTACAAGTACGGCCCTCGCCAGCGACCAGTTCGGGGTGCAGCATCATGGCTTCGACCAATCGGCGGGCTGCTTGGGAAGCACTGTCCGCCCGGTCCTGCGCCGAAGCATACCACGCCATCGCCCGCGCCACATCGCACAGCTTTGCGGCAAAATTCGGCGCCGAGCAGCCGTCGATACCATAGCCCGGACTGACGGCGCCAGTGGTCATTTCAAAAGCTTCAAGACAGGCTTTTTGCACCGGATGGGCCGGATCAATATATTCAGGCCCAGCCTTTAAATGCTTTGCCAACGTCAAAAATCCAGTGTGCTTTCCAGAGCAGTTATTATGCATCTGGCACGGGCTTTCATCCTGGTCGCGCAAATCATGCCGCGCGGCTTTGTCATTGGGGATCTGCGCACCGCAGCGAAAGTCATCATCCGATTTTCCCAGCGCCGCAAGCCAGCTTTGCACCCGGTCTGTGTGGATCGCCGCGCCTTGGTGCGACGCACAGGCCAACGCCAAATGCTCGGGTCCAAGCCGGTGCGCTTCGGCGGCGCCTGATGTGATTAAGGGCAGTGCCTGGATCATCTTGACCGACGAGCGCGGCAGGATGATTTGATCCGGATCACCCCATGTTTTAACCACCTGCCCGCTATCATCACAGATGACTGCATGCCCGTAATGGACGCTTTCAAGAAACGCGCCGCGCCATATTTCGCTCATCACAACCGGATTTTTCATCGTTTGCTTCAACTTTCTGCGCAAATTTTTGCCAACAGGGCTTTCGTTAAAACTCTGTTTCAGGCTATTATGCCTTTGTCGAGTTTTTAACCGGGGTCTGCAACAAAAAATGGTGATCAAGCGCCATAGGGCCCCTGCAAGGATATGTCCAATGGGACGGAGGCATAAAATGCGGGAAACACTTAAGCTTATCAGCGTGGCTTGTGGGTTGGCTTTGGCTTCAACAGCCGGTCTTGCCCAAAGCACCAGCAATAATAAAGTGTCGGAAAAAACTGACTGGAGTGTTTTTGTCGACCAAAATCCAACTGAGTGCTGGAGTGTCTCGCAGCCTAAAGAATCGGTAAATACCCGCAGTGGCCGTGTAGTATCGGTGAAGCGCGGCGATATTCTTTTGTTTGTATTTTTCCGGCCCAGTGAAAAAGTCGATGGGCAGGTCACCTTTACCGGCGGCTATCCCTTTGCCCCCGACTCGCGCGTGAAACTGGCGATTGATGGCAAGAGCTACGATTTGCCCGCAATCCAAGGGGAATGGGCTTGGGCGACCTCGCCCGAGGATGATGCCAAAATCATCGCGGCAATGAAGCGTGGCGCCAAAGCGGTGCTGAGCGCCCGTTCAGAGCGCGGCACCACCACCAAAGATACATTTTCGCTGACCGGTTTCACCGCTGCCTATGACGACAGCAAAAAACGCTGCAGCAACTAAGTGCTAAAACGCGGGCTTTGCCTCTGCCGCGCGAATCCTCTATGCTCGCCGCTTGTAGTTGGCAAAAGTGAACCCTGATATGACCGCAACCGCCCCGATCACCCAAGATGTGATGACCCTGCCGCGCAAAGCGTCTGAAGGGCCACTTAATCTTGTCGGTTTGACGCGACCCGCGTTTAAAGCGGCTTTGATCGAAGCAGGTACACCGGAAAAACAGGCCAGGATGCGGGTAGGCCAGATCTGGCAGTGGATTTACGAAAAAGGCGTGCGTGATTTTGCGCAGATGACCAATCTTGCCAAACCCTATCGCGCGATGTTGGCGGAAAACTTTAAAATTGCCGTGCCCGAGATTGTCTCGAAACATATCTCTACCGATGGCACCCGCAAATACCTTTTGCGCATTGCGGGCGGGCATGAGGTGGAAACAGTATATATCCCCGAAGTGGATCGCGGCACGCTCTGCATCAGCTCGCAGGTGGGCTGCACATTGACCTGTTCGTTCTGCCATACCGGCACGCAAAAGCTGGTGCGCAATCTGACCGCAGACGAGATTATCGGTCAGGTTCTGGTTGCGCGTGATGATCTAGGCGAATGGCCCGGCGTGCCGGGTCGCAACAGCGATGCCCGTTTGCTTTCAAATATCGTGCTGATGGGCATGGGCGAGCCGCTATACAACTTTGACAATGTGCGCGATGCGATGAAGATCGCGATGGACCCCGAAGGCATTTGCCTATCGCGGCGGCGCATCACCCTGTCCACCTCCGGCGTTGTGCCGGAAATTGCCAAAACAGCGCAGGAAATCGGCTGTTTGCTGGCGGTGTCGTTTCATGCCACCACCGATGCAGTGCGTGATACGCTGGTGCCGATCAATAAAAAGTGGAATATCGAAACGCTTTTGACCGAGCTGCGCGCCTATCCCAAACTTTCGAACTCTGAGCGCATCACGTTCGAGTATGTGATGCTGAAGGGCATCAATGACAGTGACGCCGACGCGCGCCGCTTGCTCAAGCTTATTC
Source organism: Rhodobacteraceae bacterium Araon29 (assembly GCA_039640505.1). Taxonomy (NCBI): domain Bacteria; kingdom Pseudomonadati; phylum Pseudomonadota; class Alphaproteobacteria; order Rhodobacterales; family Paracoccaceae; species Rhodobacteraceae bacterium Araon29. The sequence goes on from CP046865.1 coordinate 3,536,677, forward strand.
GCGGCATTCCAGCCAAAATTAATCTAATCCCGTTTAACGAATGGCCCGGCGCCCCCTATGAACGCTCTGACTGGGCACGGATCAAAGCGTTTTCAGATATTATTTTCAACGCAGGCTATGCCAGCCCGATCCGCAAACCGCGCGGCGAAGATATCATGGCCGCCTGCGGCCAGCTTAAATCCGCCACCGAACGCGCCCGCAAAAGCCGCAAGGCGATTGAGGCGGAAGCCGGTGTGTCGGCCTCTTAAAAACTCATTTATCTCACATAAATCGGCAGATTTGACAGGATAGGGTAGACATGGGACCTTTATCCTCTGAGCGATTGAACGATTCTTATTATTTCCCAAATTCGAAACTTGATTTCACAGTTTCCACTAGGATTTTTTATGAAAAAAATTGATTATAAAAAACAGCTCAAAACGCTTTATGGCCCCTCTGCCAAAGACGTGGTGGAAGTTGATGTGCCGCCGCTCAACTATCTGATGATTGATGGCATGGGCGGACCGGACGGACCGGCCTTTCAAGCCGCTATCGCCGCCCTATTTCCACTGTCGTACACGCTTAAATTCATGATCAAAAAGGGACCACTGGCCATCGATTATGGCGTCATGCCACTAGAAGGGCTGTGGTGGGCCGACGATATGGCGACATTTATCGCAGGCGATAAAGACAAATGGCTCTGGACCCTGATGATTATGCAGCCCGAGCTGATCACTGCCCCATTGGTGGACGAAGCGGTCGCAGCGGTCAAAAAGAAACAAAACCCCAATGCGCTGCCGCAAGTTCGGTTTGCCCGCTATGATGAGGGCCGCTGCGCCCAAATACTGCACAAGGGGCCGTTTTCTGAAGAAGGCCCAACCGTCGCGCGGGTACATGAATTCATTGCCTCAAAGGGCTGCGCATTAACCAAAAAGCACCATGAGATTTATCTAAGTGATATCCGCCGCGCCGCGCCGAAAAACCTCAAAACTGTGCTGCGACAGCCCATGGGGTAAAGGCGGCGGCCCAGACCCCTTTGTCGTAGCGTAACGGCCGCGCAGTGGGGTCTTACGTGGCGTTATGCTTGTTTTTAAAGGGAAAATTAAAAACAGTTTGGGCCATAATGATGGAAACGCAGGAAGGAGCCTCGGATGACACTTATCGTGAAATCGAAGATCAATATCACCAAGGGTTTTGATACTTGGCAAGCAATGGTCAAATCACAGGAACCAAAGCTAAATGAGCTTGGGATTAAGTTTCTCTTTGCCGGTACTGAAAAAGACAATCCCAATCAGCTGCATGCCATTATGATATTTCCAAGCATGGAAGCGCTTCAGGCCTTTGGCGGTGATGAAGAGCTAACAGAAATACGCAGGCAGGCAGGCGCAGTGATTGAAAGCGGTGTGATGACGCCAATCTCAGGTGATTATTTCACCAACTATCCAGAGGCTCATATAAAACACTAGGCCTGCCCATCTAGAAAGCCCGGTGCAACGCGCCGGGCTTGGAAAACATCAGCTCGAATTTGATTGCGCATCGCATCATCGGTTTGCTCAAGATAAATATGGGGCTCAATCTCGGTTAAGCCAAGGCAGCGGGGGAAAAGATAAGCTCTGATACTGCCTCCAGAATTAACCAACTGTGTCGAACCTTCAGGTAGATCAATGCTCAGGGTCCGAGCCGCATCTTTCAAATCCTCTAAGGTAAAGAAATTTCCAGAATTATTTGCCGCTTTTAATTCCGCCAAAAGTACCGCAAGATCGTTCATTGTCTTGCTCCCTCAACAAAGTCACCACGAGCAATTTTTTGCTGCAATTCTTGCGTGAAAATAACATCTGCTGACTGCACGCCACCATGGGCAAGCCCAAGCCAATTTCCCATAAAATTCGTTAGAATATCTTCGAGCAAGGTAAGCGCAAATTCTTGCTGTTCTGGATTTGCAAACTTGTCGGCATTTGTCATTTTATAGGTTTGTAGATCCGTCACATTTAAGGTTTCGGTGTACTTTTCATGTTGCGCACCAATATGTCCAAACTCCCAATACCTTGATCCATCCTCGCGATCTTTCGAAGTTAACATGAACCTTTTTTCGGGCGACGTTGAAAACGCGATTGAGCGCCCTTCAATGTGCAAGATAAAGACAAAGCCAGGCTCATCTCGGTCCTTGGATGTGTGTTCGTGCAAAAATACATCATCGCGGCTTGTCCAAACTGTATCGCAGTTCATGTCAAACCAGAAGCTCAATCCTGTTCGGGCGCCGCTGTAGGTTCTTTCTTTACCCGTTTTAAGTGGCTCCAGCTCGTAAGTACTACCTGTAAATTGCTTATTTCCATCTGCATCTATGAACATATTCTATTTTTCCTAAAACAACGTAATTTCTAAACCGTCTTAATGACCTTGGAATTAGCCAACTGTGTCGAACCTTCAGGTAGATCAATGCTCAGGGTCCGAGCCGCATCTTTCAAATCCTCTAAGGTAAAGAAATTTCCAGAATTATTTGCCGCTTTTAATTCCGCCAAAAGTACCGCAAGATCGTTCATTGTCTTGCTCCCTCAACAAAGTCACCACGAGCAATTTTTTGCTGCAATTCTTGCGTGAAAATAACATCTGCTGACTGCACGCCACCATGGGCAAGCCCAAGCCAATTTCCCATAAAATTCGTTAGAATATCTTCGAGCAAGGTAAGCGCAAATTCTTGCTGTTCTGGATTTGCAAACTTGTCGGCATTTGTCATTTTATAGGTTTGTAGATCCGTCACATTTAAGGTTTCGGTGTACTTTTCATGTTGCGCACCAATATGTCCAAACTCCCAATACCTTGATCCATCCTCGCGATCTTTCGAAGTTAACATGAACCTTTTTTCGGGCGACTTTGAAAACGCGATTGAGCGCCCTTCAATGTGCAAGATAAAGACAAAGCCAGGCTCATCTCGGTCCTTGGATGTGTGTTCGTGCAAAAATACATCATCGCGGCTTGTCCAAACTGTTTTGGAGTTTATGTCAAACCAGAAGCTCAATCCTGTTCGGGCGCCGCTGTAGGTTCTTTCTTTACCCGTTTTAAGTGGCTCCTGCTCGTAACTACTACCTGTAAATTGCTTATTTCCATCTGCATCTATGAACATATTCTATTTTTCCTAAAACAACGTAATTTCTAAACCGTCTTAATGACCTTGGAATTAGCCAACTGTGTCGAACCTTCAGGTAGATCAATGCTCAGGGTCCGAGCCGCATCTTTCAAATCCTCTAAGGTAAAGAAATTTCCAGAATTATTTGCCGCTTTTAATTCCGCCAAAAGTACCGCAAGATCGTTCATTGTCTTGCTCCCTCAACAAAGTCACCACGAGCAATTTTTTGCTGCAATTCTTGCGTGAAAATAACATCTGCTGACTGCACGCCACCATGGGCAAGCCCAAGCCAATTTCCCATAAAATTCGTTAGAATATCTTCGAGCAAGGTAAGCGCAAATTCTTGCTGTTCTGGATTTGCAAACTTGTCGGCATTTGTCATTTTATAGGTTTGTAGATCCGTCACATTTAAGGTTTCGGTGTACTTTTCATGTTGCGCACCAATATGTCCAAACTCCCAATACCTTGATCCATCCTCGCGATCATCGGAAGTTAACATGAACCTTTCTTCGGGCGACGTTGAAAACGCGATTGAGCGCCCTTCAATGTGCAAGATAAAGACAAAGCCAGGCTCATCTCGGTCCTTGGATCTGTGTTGATGCAAAAATACATCATCGCGGCTTGTCCAAACTGTATCGCAGTTCATGTCAAACCAGAAGCTCAATCCTGTTCGGGCGCCGCTGTAGGTTCTTTCTTTACCCGTTTTAAGTGGCCTCTTTTCGTAAGTACTACCTGTAAATTGCTTATTTCCATCTGCATCTATGAACATATTCTATTTTTCCTAAAACAACGTAATTTCTAAACCGTCTTAATGACCTTGGAATTAGCCAACTGTGTCGAACCTTCAGGTAGATCAATGCTCAGGGTCCGAGCCGCATCTTTCAAATCCTCTAAGGTAAAGAAATTTCCAGAATTATTTGCCGCTTTTAATTCCGCCAAAAGTACCGCAAGATCGTTCATTGTCTTGCTCCCTCAACAAAGTCACCACGAGCAATTTTTTGCTGCAATTCTTGCGTGAAAATAACATCTGCTGACTGCACGCCACCATGGGCAAGCCCAAGCCAATTTCCCATAAAATTCGTTAGAATATCTTCGAGCAAGGTAAGCGCAAATTCTTGCTGTTCTGGATTTGCAAACTTGTCGGCATTTGTCATTTTATAGGTTTGTAGATCCGTCACATTTAAGGTTTCGGTGTACTTTTCATGTTGCGCACCAATATGTCCAAACTCCCAATACCTTGATCCATCCTCGCGATCTTTCGAAGTTAACATGAACCTTTTTTCGGGCGACTTTGAAAACGCGATTGAGCGCCCTTCAATGTGCAAGATAAAGACAAAGCCAGGCTCATCTCGGTCCTTGGATGTGTGTTCGTGCAAAAATACATCATCGCGGCTTGTCCAAACTGTATCGCAGTTCATGTCAAACCAGAAGCTCAATCCTGTTCGGGCGCCGCTGTAGGTTCTTTCTTTACCCGTTTTAAGTGGCTCCTGCTCGTAACTACTACCTGTAAATTGCTTATTTCCATCTGCATCTATGAACATATTCTATTTTTCCTAAAACAACGTAATTTCTAAACCGTCTTAATGACCTTGGAATTAGCCAACTGTGTCGAACCTTCAGGTAGATCAATGCTCAGGGTCCGAGCCGCATCTTTCAAATCCTCTAAGGTAAAGAAATTTCCAGAATTATTTGCCGCTTTTAATTCCGCCAAAAGTACCGCAAGATCGTTCATTGTCTTGCTCCCTCAACAAAGTCACCACGAGCAATTTTTTGCTGCAATTCTTGCGTGAAAATAACATCTGCTGACTGCACGCCACCATGGGCAAGCCCAAGCCAATTTCCCATAAAATTCGTTAGAATATCTTCGAGCAAGGTAAGCGCAAATTCTTGCTGTTCTGGATTTGCAAACTTGTCGGCATTTGTCATTTTATAGGTTTGTAGATCCGTCACATTTAAGGTTTCGGTGTACTTTTCATGTTGCGCACCAATATGTCCAAACTCCCAATACCTTGATCCATCCTCGCGATCATCGGAAGTTAACATGAACCTTTCTTCGGGCGACGTTGAAAACGCGATTGAGCGCCCTTCAATGTGCAAGATAAAGACAAAGCCAGGCTCATCTCGGTCCTTGGATCTGTGTTGATGCAAAAATACATCATCGCGGCTTGTCCAAACTGTATCGCAGTTCATGTCAAACCAGAAGCTCAATCCTGTTCGGGCGCCGCTGTAGGTTCTTTCTTTACCCGTTTTAAGTGGCCTCTTTTCGTAAGTACTACCTGTAAATTGCTTATTTCCATCTGCATCTATGAACATATTCTATTTTTCCTAAAACAACGTAATTTCTAAACCGTCTTAATGACCTTGGAATTAGCCAACTGTGTCGAACCTTCAGGTAGATCAATGCTCAGGGTCCGAGCCGCATCTTTCAAATCCTCTAAGGTAAAGAAATTTCCAGAATTATTTGCCGCTTTTAATTCCGCCAAAAGTACCGCAAGATCGTTCATTGTCTTGCTCCCTCAACAAAGTCACCACGAGCAATTTTTTGCTGCAATTCTTGCGTGAAAATAACATCTGCTGACTGCACGCCACCATGGGCAAGCCCAAGCCAATTTCCCATAAAATTCGTTAGAATATCTTCGAGCAAGGTAAGCGCAAATTCTTGCTGTTCTGGATTTGCAAACTTGTCGGCATTTGTCATTTTATAGGTTTGTAGATCCGTCACATTTAAGGTTTCGGTGTACTTTTCATGTTGCGCACCAATATGTCCAAACTCCCAATACCTTGATCCATCCTCGCGATCTTTCGAAGTTAACATGAACCTTTTTTCGGGCGACTTTGAAAACGCGATTGAGCGCCCTTCAATGTGCAAGATAAAGACAAAGCCAGGCTCATCTCGGTCCTTGGATGTGTGTTCGTGCAAAAATACATCATCGCGGCTTGTCCAAACTGTATCGCAGTTCATGTCAAACCAGAAGCTCAATCCTGTTCGGGCGCCGCTGTAGGTTCTTTCTTTACCCGTTTTAAGTGGCTCCAGCTCGTAAGTACTACCTGTAAATTGCTTATTTCCATCTGCATCTATGAACATATTCTATTTTTCCTAAAACAACGTAATTTCTAAACCGTCTTAATGACCTTGGAATTAGCCAACTGTGTCGAACCTTCAGGTAGATCAATGCTCAGGGTCCGAGCCGCATCTTTCAAATCCTCTAAGGTAAAGAAATTTCCAGAATTATTTGCCGCTTTTAATTCCGCCAAAAGTACCGCAAGATCGTTCATTGTCTTGCTCCCTCAACAAAGTCACCACGAGCAATTTTTTGCTGCAATTCTTGCGTGAAAATAACATCTGCTGACTGCACGCCACCATGGGCAAGCCCAAGCCAATTTCCCATAAAATTCGTTAGAATATCTTCGAGCAAGGTAAGCGCAAATTCTTGCTGTTCTGGATTTGCAAACTTGTCGGCATTTGTCATTTTATAGGTTTGTAGATCCGTCACATTTAAGGTTTCGGTGTACTTTTCATGTTGCGCACCAATATGTCCAAACTCCCAATACCTTGATCCATCCTCGCGATCATCGGAAGTTAACATGAACCTTTTTTCGGGCGACTTTGAAAACGCGATTGAGCGCCCTTCAATGTGCAAGATAAAGACAAAGCCAGGCTCATCTCGGTCCTTGGATGTGTGTTCGTGCAAAAATACATCATCGCGGCTTGTCCAAACTGTAAAGGAGTTCATGTCAAACCAGAAGCTCAATCCTGTTCGGGCGCCGTTGTAGGTTCTTTCTTTACCCGTTTTAAGTGGCCTCTTTTCGTAAGTACTACCTGTAAATTGCTTATTTCCATCTGCATCTATGAACATATTCTATTTTTCCTAAAACAACGTAATTTCTAAACCGTCTTAATGACCTTGGAATTAACCAACTGTGTCGAACCTTCAGGTAGATCAATGCTCAGGGTCCGAGCCGCATCTTTCAAATCCTCTAAGGTAAAGAAATTTCCAGAATTATTTGCCGCTTTTAATTCCGCCAAAAGTACCGCAAGATCGTTCATTGTCTTGCTCCCTCAACAAAGTCACCACGAGCAATTTTTTGCTGCAATTCTTGCGTGAAAATAACATCTGCTGACTGCACGCCACCATGGGCAAGCCCAAGCCAATTTCCCATAAAATTCGTTAGAATATCTTCGAGCAAGGTAAGCGCAAATTCTTGCTGTTCTGGATTTGCAAACTTGTCGGCATTTGTCATTTTATAGGTTTGTAGATCCGTCACATTTAAGGTTTCGGTGTACTTTTCATGTTGCGCACCAATATGTCCAAACTCCCAATACCTTGATCCATCCTCGCGATCATCGGAAGTTAACATGAACCTTTCTTCGGGCGACGTTGAAAACGCGATTGAGCGCCCTTCAATGTGCAAGATAAAGACAAAGCCAGGCTCATCTCGGTCCTTGGATGTGTGTTCGTGCAAAAATACATCATCGCGGCTTGTCCAAACTGTAAAGGAGTTTATGTCAAACCAGAAGCTCAATCCTGTTCGGGCGCCGCTGTAGGTTCTTTCTTTACCCGTTTTAAGTGGCTCCTGCTCGAAACTACTACCTGTAAATTGCTTATTTCCATCTGCATCTATGAACATATTCTATTTTTCCTAAAACAACGTAATTTCTAAACCGTCTTAATGACCTTGGAATTAACCAACTGTGTCGAACCTTCAGGTAGATCAATGCTCAGGGTCCGAGCCGCATCTTTCAAATCCTCTAAGGTAAAGAAATTTCCAGAATTATTTGCCGCTTTTAATTCCGCCAAAAGTACCGCAAGATCGTTCATTGTCTTGCTCCCTCAACAAAGTCACCACGAGCAATTTTTTGCTGCAATTCTTGCGTGAAAATAACATCTGCTGACTGCACGCCACCATGGGCAAGCCCAAGCCAATTTCCCATAAAATTCGTTAGAATATCTTCGAGCAAGGTAAGCGCAAATTCTTGCTGTTCTGGATTTGCAAACTTGTCGGCATTTGTCATTTTATAGGTTTGTAGATCCGTCACATTTAAGGTTTCGGTGTACTTTTCATGTTGCGCACCAATATGTCCAAACTCCCAATACCTTGATCCATCCTCGCGATCATCGGAAGTTAACATGAACCTTTCTTCGGGCGACGTTGAAAACGCGATTGAGCGCCCTTCAATGTGCAAGATAAAGACAAAGCCAGGCTCATCTCGGTCCTTGGATCTGTGTTCGTGCAAAAATACATCATCGCGGCTTGTCCAAACTGTTTTGGAGTTTATGTCAAACCAGAAGCTCAATCCTGTTCGGGCGCCGCTGTAGGTTCTTTCTTTACCCGTTTTAAGTGGCTCCTGCTCGTAACTACTACCTGTAAATTGCTTATTTCCATCTGCATCTATGAACATATTCTATTTTTCCTAAAACAACGTAATTTCTAAACCGTCTTAATGACCTTGGAATTAGCCAAGGCTTCTTTCAACTCAATCGCCCCAAAAATCCGCCCCGGATTGGCATTATGAACAACTGCGACAATATCACCGAAGATATTCGCGGTGTAACCAGCAGACCCAATGCCCCAAGGGCTGTCTGGCGCGGCGGCGTCGACGGAACCGGAAAAACCGGGAGTTAACGCATCGGCATCTTCTATCGCTTGTCGAACCTCTTTATTTTGCAAAATCTTTCCCACATCGGTGTTACCGTTATGGGTGATATGAGCTGATCCAGAGGCAGCGGCTAGCTCTGTATAAAAAACCCACCCCAGAGCGCCAACCAAGAGTAGAAAATCGCCAAAACAGGTTATTTTAAACAAGCGCCTCATTTATCGGCACGCAGATGTTGCCAAAGCCCTTGCTGGTCATGTGGCCACAAACTCAACCTTGATCCGGTCGGGGTCTTCAATAAAAAGTGCATAATAATCCTTACCACCCGCAAAGGGATATTTGTCGTCATAAAGGCAGGAAATTGCCTGCGCCCAACAATGCTGTCGTAAACCATCAACACGCTGCTGCCCTTCTACGCGAAACGCCAGATGGTTTAGGCCAACCCCACATCTGTGATAGGGGTGCGCGGCTTGTTTTTCAGCAACTTGAATGAACGTTAGATACCCCTCGCTATCTTTGCCAAGGGTAAACCCATCTTCCCAACGTCCGGTAGCGCAATATCCGATCTGACCCAAGATATCAGACCAGAACGCATAGGATTTCTCAAGGTTTGAGACATAAATTTCGATATGATGCAGCATTTAAATATCAAGCTTAAATCGGCAAAAACCGCAGCCGACACTTACTGGCGTATCTTTTGCAATTTTAATACGTCATAGGACGCTGTAAAGAGCGCCAAGTCAACTATTGATTGTGTGAGTGCTTTAAATATCCACCCCCATTAGCTGACGATCCTACCCCAGCCGACGGTTGCGCGCCGCCAGCAGTTTTAGGCGCAGCGCGTTCAGTTGAATAAAGCCCGCCGCATCGGTTTGATCATAGGCGCCAGCGTCATCTTCAAAGGTCACATGCGCTTCGGAATAAAGGCTATGTTCGGACCAGCGGCCAACAGTGCGCGCCGCGCCTTTGTAAAGTTTGACCCGCACGGTGCCGGTGACGTGTTCTTGGGATGCGTCAATCAGCGCCTGCAGCATTTCACGCTCGGGCGAATACCAAAAGCCGTTATAAATCAGCTCGGCATATTTTGGCATTAGCTCGTCTTTTAAATGCGCCGCGCCGCGATCAAGGGTGATCTGCTCGATGCCGCGATGCGCTTCGAGCAGGATAGTGCCGCCGGGGGTTTCATAGATGCCGCGCGATTTCATGCCGACAAAGCGCCCTTCCACCAGATCAAGCCGGCCAATGCCGTGTTTGCCGCCCAACTCGTTCAGGCGGGTCAGGATCGTCGCCGGCGACATGGCTTCGCCGTTGATCGACACCGCATCGCCGCGCTCAAAGCCGATCTCGATAAACTCGGCGGCATCGGGCGCCTCTTCTGGGCTGACGGTGCGCTGATAGACATAATCGGGCGCTTCGACGGCAGGGTCTTCCAGCACCTTGCCCTCGGATGAGGTGTGCAGCAGGTTGGCATCCACGCTAAAGGGCGCCTCGCCGCGTTTGTCTTTGGCGATCGGGATTTGGTTTTCTTCTGCAAAGGCGATCAGTTTGGTGCGGCTTGACAGATCCCATTCGCGCCAAGGGGCGATGACTTTTATGTCGGGGTTAAGCGCATAGGCGGCCAGTTCGAACCGCACTTGGTCATTGCCTTTGCCGGTGGCCCCATGCGCCACTGCATCGGCGCCAGTTTGCGCCGCAATTTCCACCAGCCGCTTTGAAATGAGCGGCCGCGCAATAGAGGTGCCCAGCAGGTAAAGCCCTTCATAAAGCGCATTGGCGCGAAACATCGGAAAGACGAAATCGCGGACAAACTCTTCGCGCACATCCTCGATAAAGATATTCTCGGAGCTGATCCCCAGTAGTTCGGCCTTTTTGCGCGCCGGCTCAAGTTCTTCGCCCTGCCCCAGATCGGCGGTATAGGTCACCACTTCGCAGCCGTATTCGGTCTGCAACCATTTTAGAATGATCGAGGTATCAAGACCGCCAGAATAGGCAAGAACAACTTTTTTCGGCGCAGACATGGGGTTTCCTGTGACAGTGGATGTTTGAAAGCTCGCAGGCGCGGATAACGGGTTTTGCGGCGCGGGGCAAGAGCAATGGCAAACATGACTTGCGCAGCGGATCAGGTTGGGGTTATTATTTCTGCAATTTTAAAGTGTATTTAAGAAAGTTATTTATATGCAGGCTTGGAACTTACTTCGTCATTCCTTTGTTATGTTATTTGGAAACTTTGCCATCGCGCTGCGCTTATCGGCGGTACTATACGCCGTGCAAGCGATCCCAAACATCTATTTTTTGAATTTCATGTCCGGTGTTGCAGATGCCGAGCTTGGGTCAAGCCCACAATTTTGGCTTTTCGGGTCTTTCAACATGGTCATTTTGATGATCACCGGCTATTGGATCGCTGTGGCCTGGCACCGGTTTATTTTAAGTGAAGAAATACCAAGCGGATATATCCCAAAATTCCATGGCCGGCGCATAATGGCCTATTTTGGCCAAAGCGTGTTATTGGCTTTGCTGATTCTTGCTCTAGGTTTGGCTCTAAGTATCGGATTGATCCCAATAACCATATTTCTTGCCTTTCCCTTGTTCGGTGATCTTAGCCAAACCTATCTAACCTATATATTTTATTTATTGATTGGTCTGCTGATTGCACCCATACTTTTTCGCTTTTCTACGGTTCTGCCTGCGGCTGCATTGGGCAAGCGGTTCATTTGGGGTGCAGCATGGCAGACTACCAAAGGCAGCACAGGCTCTTTAGTGCTGGTCTCACTGGTGCTTTGGGGGGGCTTGGGTTTGGCAGATTGGCTTGTGACCGATCTGATTTCAGGCAGTCTCTTTCTTCTAGTGCTTTGGACAATCCCTTTTCAGTGGGTCTTTCTGATGATCCATATCAGCATTCTCACCACGCTCTACGGTCACTACGTGGAAAAGCGGGCGTTGGTTTAAAGTCGCGGGACACGGATGCGTTAGGCTTGCGCGGCGGGTCAGGTTGGGGTTATGGTTGCTGCAATTTTAAAGTGTATTTAAGAAAGTTATTTATATGCAGGCTTGGAGATTACTTCGCCATTCCTTTGTTATGCTGTTTGGAAATTTTGCCATCGCGCTGCGCTTGTCGGCAGTGCTGTTCGCGGTGCAAAACATCTCAATGATGGCATATTTCGCGTCCGGTACTTCAATTGCCAAGCTTGGATTAAGCCCACAATTTTTGATCATCTGGTCTTTCGACAAGGTCATATGGATGATCACCGGATATTGGATCGCTGTGGCTTGGCACCGGTTTATTTTACGTGAAGAAACACCAACCGGATTTATCCCAAAATTCCATGGCCGGCGCATGATGGCGTATTTTGGCCAAAGCTTATTATTGTTTTTGCTCTGTTGGGCTTTAGGGATTGGATTGACAATGATATTTGTAGATCTTGTTATGTCCCGGTTCGATGATCTTAGCCTAACCTTTACAAAGATGACAGTAATTGGTGCGATAGTTATGCTTATTGCACCCATATTCTTCCGTTTTGCAGCGATCCTCCCTTCGGCGGCATTGGGCGAGCGGCTCGCTTGGGGAGCAGCATGGCGGGCTACCAAAGGCAGCACAGGCGCTTTAATGCTTGTCTCACTGGTGCTTTGGGTGGGCTTGATTTGGGTCAGTGAGCATGCGACCAACCTGATTTCAGGCAATCTCTTTCTTCTGACGCTTTGGGTCATCCCTTTTCGATGGGTCTTTCTCATGATCAATGTCAGCATTCTCACCACGCTTTACGGTCATTACGTGGAAAAGAGAGCGTTGGTTTAAAGGTGCGGGGCTTGCCTTTAGCCTTGCTCTGCGGCACAGCTAGGGCATGAATGATTTTGCCGCCCTTGCCCGCAATTCCGAAACCCAGATGCGCGATGTTTTTGCCGAAACACCGCTGCAGAAAAATCACCATCTATCCGCGCTTTATGACGCCGACATCTGGCTCAAGCGCGAAGACCTTGCGCCGGTGCGCTCGTATAAGCTGCGCGGTGCGTTCAACGCCATGCGCAAACGGCCCGAACAGAAAAAATTCGTCTGCGCCAGCGCCGGCAACCATGCCCAGGGCGTGGCCTATATGTGCCGCCATTTCGGCGTGCAGGGCACTATTTTTATGCCGGTCACCACCCCGCAGCAGAAAATTCAGAAAACCCAGATTTTCGGCGGCGATACGGTCAAAATTAAACTGGTCGGCGACTATTTCGACGAATGCCTTTTGGCGGCGCAAAGCTTTTGCCGCCAAAGCGGAGCGCATTTCCTGTCGCCCTTTGATGATGCGGATGTAATCGAAGGTCAGGCTAGTGTTGCGGTGGAAATTGAACGCCAGCTGGGCGCCACGCCGGATCATATTGTGCTGCCGGTTGGCGGCGGCGGGCTTGCCTCTGGGATGCTAGGATATTTCGGCGATCAGTGCCGCGCAACCTTGGTTGAACCGATGGGCGGGGCCTGTCTTTGGGCCGCGCTCGAGGCCGGTCATCCAGTGGCGTTAGAGCGGGTGGATACCTTTGCCGATGGCGCAGCCGTGGGCCAGATCGGCGCGCTTACATTTGCCCGTCTTAAAGAGGTTGGCCAAGAAAATCTGCTGCGCATCCCCGAAGACCGGATTTGCACCACGATGGTTGAGATGCTCAACCTCGAAGGCATCGTGCTTGAACCGGCCGGCGCGCTGGCCATAGATGCGCTCAAAGATCTGCGCGATGTCATTCGCGGCCGGCGTGTGGTTTGTGTGTCCTCGGGGGGGAACTTTGATTTCGAACGCCTGCCGGAGGTCAAAGAACGCGCCCAGCGCTATTCAGGGGTCAAGAAATACCTCATCCTGCGGATGCCGCAACGCCCGGGTGCGCTCAAAGATTTTTTGAATTTTCTAGGCCCCGATGATGATATCACGCGGTTTGAGTATCTCAAAAAGTCTGCGCGCAATTTCGGCTCGATCCTGATCGGGATCGAAACCAAATCCCCCCAGCAGTTTGACGGGTTTTTCAAACGGCTGGATGAGGCCGGCTTTACCTATTCCGATATCACCAATGACGAGATCTTGGCGCAATTTGTGATCTAGGATCAGGGCCTTTAGGGTGAATGCCCCAATGGCACAGTTGGATGTCAGTTTAGAGGCCAAAGCCTACCTAATTGCAATTGCAATTGAGTGTAGGATGAGTTGACAGGAAGTTTGTGTTTACACGAGATACTTCTGCATCGGCGCAAGTCAGGCTCAAGCCCTTTTTCGCAAGCTGTATATGTGCAACCATCCCTTGCTCATAGGAGTTAATTCATTTGTCAGTCCTGAAAAACACTAGGTGTTAATTTAAGAAATCAACGATAGTACCGCTTGCTTTAAGACCTTTAGGCGGGTCTCAAGAACCTCTCGGTTTTGTGCGTAGTATTTCGCGTTCATACTTGTGGAATAAACAAAATCTGCCAACGCCTTTGCATCGGGACTTGATGGCGAACTGTTAGTTAAATGTAGCTCAAGTAAGGCTGCGAACTTGTTTGCCCATTGATTTGAAAGGTCGATAAGTTCCTCATGTGCGATAGAATTTATACCATCAATCAAATCTGCAATTTCAGGTGAGCTTTGAACGGCATCATACCAATACAGTGGACCTAACTCAAAAAAGGTATCCAACTTGTCACCAAGGTCTTGTTGATTTCGCCATCTCGCTTCGACGGCGGCCATCGTCTTTTCTGCGCCAAAACGTAGCGTTGCGCGTAGAACGGACGCTTTGTTCGGGTATTCATTGTAGAGCGTTTGTCTCGCCACACCGGCAGTTTTTGCGATGTCATTCATCGTCGTCTTGCTGACACCATAACGTGAAAAGACGATTTCAGCGGCTCTTAGGATCTGTACTTTGCGTTCGCTCATTTAATGTATTTCGCTCTATTGACACCAGCTGTCAATTGTTTCAAATAGACATTTGTTGTCTAATTGTATATTTGTGGTGATAAAATACTATTAGAACCACCGGACAAAATATTTTGAAAAGGAGATTTACAATGGCTAAAAAGATCAACCAATCTGGATTTTCCGATTGGAAGCCAAGCCAACTACAGGATCTGAGCGGAAAGACCTATGTCATAACTGGGTCAAACTCGGGGATTGGTTTTGAAGCGGCACGCCTCCTTGGCGAACGCAGCGCTAAAATCATCATGGCTTGCCGCTCAATAAACAAGGGTGAAAAAGCGCGTGATAAACTGAAAGAGACCTGCACCGGTGACGTCGATTTGGTTCAGATCGACTTGAGCGACCTTTCGTCAGTTCGAAAAGGCGCAGATGAAATCAGGGCTCGAGCCAACTCGATCGATGGTTTAGTCAACAACGCCGGGATCATGATGACGCCGCAGGAAAAGACCGTGGATGGCTTTGACCTGCAAATGGGTGCCAATCATCTGGGCCACTTCCTGTTGACCGGTTTGTTGCTGGAAAAGGTCGAAGCCGCCAAGGGGCGTATCGTTGTATTATCGAGCATTGCACATAAGGGCGGCGCTCTCGATTTGGACGACTTCATGTCTGATCGAAAATACTCGCCAACAAGGGCCTACGCGCAATCAAAACTGGCAAATCTGATGTTTGCGTTCGAACTGGACCGCCGTCTTCAAGCTGCTGGCAGTAAAGCTATCTGTATAGCTTGCCACCCGGGTTATACTGACACGAACCTTCAAAGCACTGGGCCGACTGGGCTTCTTAAGGTATTTTGGAGCACAATGAACAAGCTGGCCGCACAAGGTTTGGAGGCAGGTGCAACCCCTACCGTACTCGCTGCCGCTGGAAAAGAGGCCAAACGGGGTGCTTATTATGGCCCCGGTCGATTTGGTGATACACGAGGTCCTATCAGTGATGCAAATGTTGCGGATCATGCCCTCGACCAAGACAAACAGACGCGCCTATGGGAAAAGAGCGAGAAGCTTGCAGGGCTTGAATGGGGTATTTGAAACTGGCAGTGATAGATTTTGACTAAAACCCAACAACGCCCAGTTTGTCCGTAATGCAGCCTTTCGCAAACCCAACCCCCCAGCAGTTTGACGGGTTTTTCAAACGGCTGGATGAGGCCGGCTTTACCTATTCCGATATCACCAATGACGAGATCTTGGCGCAATTTGTGATCTAGGATCAGGGCCTTTAGGGTGAATGCTTCAATGGCACGGTTGGCAGTCCGTTTAGGGCTCGAAGAAGGCCGCATAATCCACTTGAGTTTTTAAGAATGTCAATTGAGAGTGGGCAAAGAGCCGTTGCAAAAACCGAAGTGGGATATGAATAAACCTTCCATCCAAAGAATTTATGGAGAAGCAAAAAGCGCGTTGCAGTTGGCTTGTGGCAAGAGCCCCGTTTTTGTTGATCTGTTGAATTTCTTGAATGCGCAGAATTTCTCTGTTGAAACCATTAACGAATTTACCGGCGGCGTTCCTCGGCATGAAACGCTGCTTTATTCTGCCATTTCTAAAATACCGGACACGTCATTTTTCAAACTAAAATCCGCTTTGATGGCTGGCTACAATCAATTGCAGTGGCGGGTTGATGACGGCGGCTTTTATGCCAAAGGCTCTGACGTTGGTGATGGATATAGGCGTGGAAACTTGCACGCCCTGCTGGTTGGTCCAGAGGACTGCCCATTTGTGGCAAATGACTTTCTGCTCGGTTTCTTTCTCTTGTCGCCAAACACGCTTTACCGTGACCATAAACACTTGGCGCCTGAAATATACATCCCATTGACCGGCCCCAGCGGGTGGCGGTTTGACCAAGGCGCTTGGAAAGATCACACTGCCGGCAGCGCCATTTATAATCCGCCTAATCTCGTCCACGCCACACGGGTTTACGAAACGCCGTTTCTTGCGCTTTTTGGATGGTCGCAAGATATAGGATCAGCCTGCGAAGTTGTTTTTGCAGACGACTGGGAAAACGTTGAAAAAGAGCTCGCACCCTAAAACCCAATGTTCCGGTTGGCGCGTCCAAAGTGTGCTTTTGCCACGATGTAAAACGCTGCGCTTCTTCTGTTTATTTATAGTCCAACCCTAGGCCGCGAACCGCTTTGGTGATTGTTCCAAAAACACCGCGCGGGCGCTGTCATAAACGGTGATAATCGCGCCAAGATCAACGCTGTCGCTGCGCCCTTGGGCGGCGGCAGTTTCACCCGCTTGGCACAGATCGGCAAATTGCGCAAAGCCCAAGTTAAGCGCGCTGCCCTTTAAAAAATGCAAATGCGCTTCAAGATCGGACAGCCCCTGACCATCGCGGAGCAGTTCAATTATGGCGTCCACCTCTTCTAAGAACAGCTCGATAATCTCGGCGAAATCATCAACGCCAACTTCTTCGCGTAGCTCGGCCACGCGGTCCCAATTTATCATCTGATGTCTCCTACTCGTCCCCGCAAATAGCCTGCGCTCCAATAGTAAACAAATCCTTGACCGTTAAGATTTTAGCAACTCAAATTTAACCTTTTAGAGGTTGTTAACCCTATGGCCCCAGTTTGAGTTTGGGTAAAAACGGGGGGGTCAGGTGACACATATGGCACAAACGGCCGAAGGGCCGCATTGCGGCGCGGTAGAACATATTCTGGTGGTTGACGACAGCCGCCTGCAGCGCCGGATTGTATCGGCGATGCTCAACCGCTGGGGCTACCGCGTCACCGAGGCAGGCACTGGCGCGGATGCTTTGCTTCAGTGCAAAGAAAACTGCCCCGACCTGATTGTCAGCGATTGGATGATGCCGGGGATGACCGGGCTTGAGTTTTGTCTGCAGCTGCGTGCGATGAACGCGGATCGCTATAGCTATTTTATCCTGCTGACCTCAAAATCGGAAAAGGATGAAATTGCGCATGGGCTGGAAAACGGCGCCGATGATTTTCTAACCAAACCGGTCAATGCGCATGAGCTGCGTGCGCGCATATCTGCCGGTGAGCGGATTTTACAAATGCAGCGCGAATTGCAGGATAAAAACGCGCTGATCACCACCACCCTGGATGAATTGCAATGCCTTTATAGCGCCTTGGACAAAGACCTGATCCAGGCGGAAAAACTGCAACAATCGCTGATCAAGGACCGACATAAAAGCTTTGGGCCGTTTGATTTATCGCTGATGCTGCACAGCGCTGGACACGTGGGCGGTGATCTAGTCGGGCTGTTTCCCGCCGGCCCGAACCATTTGGGTATCTATGCAATTGATGTATCGGGCCATGGGATCAGCTCGGCGTTGATGACCGCGCGGCTGGCGGGATATTTGTCTTCGGCCTCGGTGGCGCAAAATATGGCGCTGCGCTATGACGATAAAGGACGGGTTCAGGTTTTGCCCCCCGATGAAGTGATCGCCAAGCTCAACACCGCCGTACTGGACGAGCTGAAAACTGATCTCTACTTTACCTTGCTTTTGGCCGATCTTGATCTGCGCTCGGGCGCGGTGCGCATGGCGCAGGCGGGCCACCCCCACCCGCTGATCCAGCGCGCTGACGGGCAGATTGAACAACAGGGCCCCGGCGGGCTGCCTGTGGGGTTGGTCGAGGGCGCGACGGTCGAAGGCTTTGGCACCACGCTTGCCCCCGGTGATCGTCTGCTCATCCTATCAGATGGGGTGACCGAATGTCCAAGCCCAGCAGGCGAAATGCTGGCCGAGGAAGGGCTGGCGCAAATGGTGGATACCCTGCGCCCCAAGCGCGGCGCAGAATTTTTAAACGGTCTAATGACGCAGCTGACGGCATTTTCCGGCAGCGGTGATTTTCCCGATGATGTCTCGGGCATCTTGCTTGAATACTGCGGCGGCGCGGCTAAAGACCCGCCTGCTCTAGATAGTCCAGGATAAAGGCCCGATCCCCGGGGTTTTCGACGAGCTCGGCCGCCAGCGCAGCTGGTACCAGATGATCTGTGTGACCCTCTTCTGTCGGATCCCCCAACCGGCGCACTGGATCGGCGCAATACACCGTGCAGATTTTATCCGCCCAAAGATCATATTCCGGCATATAAACAAAGCGCCGAAATGCGCCCACCCGCCGCGGGCGGGTAATCCGCCAGCCGGTTTCTTCCATCACTTCACGGTAGAGTGCCGAAATAGGATGCTCGCCGGGATCTATACCGCCTCCGGGCAATTGAAATTCAGCCGTGACCGCAATTTGATGGGTCAGCAAAAGCTGATTGCCCAAAGGCAAAATCGCATAAATGCCAGGACGAGACACATATTTTGTCCCACTGCGTGGGGGGATACCATACCGTTTTATCATAGCGCATACCCTTGGACCGATACTTGCCCCCCTTATATAGACAGGGTAAGGCACCACAAGCCGTTAAAAGGAAAGCGAATGTCACGAGCAAAGCAACTGGCCTGGGACGATACGGTTTTACCGTTCCAGTTGGATAAATCAGATATCAGGGGCCGCGTGGCCCGGCTTGATGGCGTGCTAAGCGGTGTTCTTCGCCAGCATAATTATCCACCGCAAGTCGAAGCGCTGGTGGCGGAAATGACCTTGCTCACAGCGCTGATCGGCCACAGCATTAAGTTGCGCTGGAAACTGTCGCTTCAAGTGCAGTCGAAAGGCGCGGTTCGGCGCATTGCCACCGATTATTATGGCCCCAGCAAAGAGGGCGAACCAGCGCGCATCCGCGCCTATGCAAGCTATGATGCCGACCGGCTTGCAGAGGGCGATCCGTTCGATCAGATCGGCGAAGGGTATTTCGCCATTTTAATTGATCAGGGCGAAGGCACACAGCCCTATCAGGGCATTACCCCGATTGCGGGCGGCTCTTTGGCGGCTTGCGCCGAGGCTTATTTTGCCCAGTCCGAACAATTGCCAAGCCGGTTTTCTCTTAGCTTTGGCCGTTCAAGCGAACCCGGGGTCGCCGAACACTGGCGCGCCGGCGGGATCATGCTGCAGCACATGCCAAAATCAAGCCTGTCTGCCACTTCTGGCGAGGCCACGGGCGAAGATGGTCTGCTGGCGGCCGATGACCTGCTGAAAGGCGACGATAGCGAAAACTGGAACCGTGCGAATATTTTGCTCGACACTGTGGAAGAGCTGGAATTGATAGGCCCAACCGTATCGCCGGATGACGTTCTGGTGCGCCTGTTTCACGAAGAAATTCCACGGGTTTATGACGCGCAGACCCTGCGCTTTGGCTGCACCTGCTCAGAAGAGAGGGTGCGCCAATCACTGTCGATCTACTCGGCCAAAGACATTGAATCCATGACCACCCCAGAAGGACGGGTCACTGCCGACTGTCAGTTCTGTGGGGCGCATTACGATCTTGATCCAGCCACTGTCGGGTTCGAGGCCAAAGCTGATGATGTCGCCCAGCGCTGATCCTTTGGCAGCGGTGCACAGCGCGCTTACGTCTTTGTCGGGCGGATCGTCGGATTATGATCTGAACCCCGCAGTGGTTTTGCCCCCCAATCGGGTTTTGCGGCGTGCAGCCGTACTGGTGGCGATCGAACCGCATCCAGATGGCCCAAGGGTGCTGTTGACCAAGCGTGCGGCACATCTTGACCAGCATCCAGGTCAGGTCGCCTTTCCTGGCGGCAAAGTCGATGCCGGTGACCGCGATGATACCGCCGCCGCACTGCGCGAAGCCAACGAAGAGGTTGGGCTTGACCCGTCCAATGTGGACGTGCTTGGTCATTTGTCTGTCCATGAAACAGTGACCGGATTTCGTGTCACCCCTGTGGTCGGTGAACTCTCCACTAGCTTCACACCCGTTCCAGAAGCCGGTGAGGTGGATGAGGTGTTTCATGTTCCTCTGGCGTTTTTAAGCGATCTGTCCAACTATAACGTCGAAGCGCGGCACTGGAACAATCAGTGGCGGCGCTATTACACCGTGCCCTACGGACCCTATTATATCTGGGGGGCTACGGCGCGAATTCTCTACGGGCTGGCCGAAAGGATGCAGCGATGAAACTGACGGGGGACTGGTATAAGACCGCAGCGCCGCAGCGCCTGTGCCGCGTGCTGGATGCAGGCGGCCATCAGGCACTTTTTGTCGGCGGCTGCGTGCGCAATGATCTGCTACACCAAGCGGTAAGCGATATTGATATCGCCACCGATGCGCGGCCCGAGCGGGTGATTGAGCTGGCCAAGGCCGCCGGATTAAAGCCCATCCCCACAGGGATTGACCATGGCACAGTAACCGTTGTGGTCAGCGGCACGGCCTTTGAGGTGACCAGCTTTCGCACCGATGTCAGCACCGATGGCCGGCGCGCAGTGGTGGCGTTTTCCGATGATATTACCGCTGATGCCCAGCGCCGGGATTTTACCATGAACGCACTTTATGCACAGGCCTCGGGCGCGGTGATCGACCCGCTTGAGGGCCTTGGCGATCTTCGGGCGCGGCGGGTGCGGTTTATCAAAGATGCAGCCCAGCGTATCGAGGAAGATTACCTGCGCATCCTGCGTTTTTTTCGCTTTTCTGCATGGTATGGCGATCCGCAACTGGGCTTTGATCCAGAGGCGCTGGCGGCAATTGGTGCCCATATCGACGGATTGGACGGGCTGTCCAAAGAACGTATCGGCAATGAGCTTTTAAAGCTTTTGGCAGCGGCTGATCCGGCGCCCAGTTTGGCGGTCATGCGCGCTACAGGCGCATTGGTGAGGGTTTTGAATGGCGCCGATGATAGGTCCATTGGGCTTTTGGTGCATCTTGAGCAGAGCAACAGAGTTCAGCCCAACCCCATACGGCGCTTGGCAGCGCTTGGCGGCATGGATGTGCAAGCCGCGCTGCGGCTGAGCAAACAGCAAGATAAAACCCTAACGCTTTACAAAGGCGAAATGGGCAGCGCATCGGGCGCAGGGGAACTGGGCTATCGCCACGGCGTGATTGCGGCGCAGGATATTTTACTATTGCGCGCGGCGCAGTTTGAAACCGAAGTGGCGAGCGGGGATTTTAATGCCGCTGACATTGGAGCCAATGCAAGTTTTCCGGTTGCAGCTCAGGATTTGATGCCGCAGTATTCCGGTGCGCAATTGGGCGCAGAGCTACGGACATTAGAGCAGCGCTGGATTGACTCAGGCTTTCAATTGAGCAAAAAGGCGCTTTTGTCTTAAGAAGTTTCGACGCCGGCCGTTAGGGCTGTTGGTTTTTATATTGGGGAATACCTTTGGACCTTTACAGCCTGTTTACTCTTATTCTTTTGGCCGCGTCCTCGGCCTTTACCCCCGGTCCAAACAACGCTTTGGTCGCAGCCTCGGGTGTGAATTTTGGCTACCGCCGAACGCTGCCGCATATTTTTGGCATTGCGCTCGGGTTTGCGGTGATGATTTTCATCATTGGGCTATTTATAGGGCAGCTGTTCCAACAAAGCGCCGTGCTGCGTGAGCTCTTGCGCTGGGCCGGGGTTTTTCTGCTGCTCTATGTGGCGTATAAAATCGCCACGGCAGGCGGGCTCACCGACAGCAGCGGGCAAAGCCGGCCGTTCCGGTTTATTGAAGCGGCGGGGTTTCAATGGATCAATCCCAAAGCCTGGGCCATGGCCGGTGCAATCACCGCACAGTTTATTGATCCGCTGGCAACGTTAAAAACGGCCTTGATTATCGCAGCAGTTTTCGTGGTCACGGGGCTTTTCTCGGCATCTGCCTGGACATTTCTAGGCCAATGGCTCGCGCAGTTTCTAAAAAGCCCAGAGCGGCAGGCTTTGTTCAACAAGGTCATGGGGGCCTTGGTTGCAGCCTGTGTTTTCGGATTGGTGTTTGAGTGATCGTTTGATCCGCGCTTGGAAAACGCGTTTAAGTAGAGCCGCGTTAGATTGCCTCTTTACAAAATTTACGAAGGGCGTATTCTGAGCGGCTTTTTATGACCCGCTGAGGCGCTTTTATGTTCCGCTTTTTTGAAAACCTTGTAGATCCCTATTGCGACTACGCGCAAACCGATCAGCCACCCACCGGTATGTGGCCCTTTATGCTTGAATATTGCCGGCCGTTCTACCGTATTTTTTGGCTGGCCGCATTCATGTCTTTTGTTGTCGCAGCCAGCGAGCTGGGGCTTATATACTATCTTGGGTGGATCGTGGATGCGATGCAGGGTGATCCGCAAACGGCGCTTACAAAGCTTGCACCAACCCTGATTGGCCTGACAATTTTCATTTTGCTTTTGCGGCCGCTGATGTACGGCCTGCATGTTTTGCTTTTGAACCAGACAATATTGCCCAATCTGACCACCGTGGTGCGGTGGCGGTCGCACCGCCATGTGATGCGGCAATCGGTGGGCTGGTTTGAAAATGATTTTGCTGGCCGTATTGCCAACCGTGTGATGCAAACCCCGCGCTCGGCCGGCGAAGCGGTGTTTCAGGTGTTTGATGCTCTTAGCTATTCTATTGCCTATGTCATCGGTGCCTTTTTCCTGCTGTTTCAGGCTGATGTACGGCTAACTATTCCGCTCGTGATTTGGTTTGGCCTTTATCTGGTCTTGCTCAAATGGACAGTGAAAAATGTCGAGCCGGCCTCGAAAGCTTCGTCAGATGCGCGCTCTGAGCTCAACGGCCGCGTGGTCGACAGCTATACCAACATTCATTCCGTCAAAATGTTTGCGCATGAGGATTATGAAATCACCTATGCCAAGGAAGCGATTGAAAACAACCGTCGCAAATTTATCCGTGAGATGCGCATTTACAGCGTCATGGATTTAAATCTTATGGTGCTGAATGGACTGCTGATCATAGGCGTTGTGGGCTGGGCTGTTTTGCTATGGGTCCAAGGCAGTGCAAGTGCTGGCATTGTGGCCGCAGCAGCCGCATTGGTGCTGCGTTTGAATGCAATGACGGGATGGATCATGTGGGCCATAACCTCGTTTTTCCGAGAATTGGGTGTGGTCGCCGAAGGGATGGAAACCATCGCCCAACCCGTGACCTTGGTGGATGCAGCGCAGGCCAAAGACCTAAAGGTGCCAGAGGCCAAAATCGAAATTCTTGATGTAACCCACCATTATGGCCGCGACAGCGGCGGGCTTGACCAGCTTTCGCTGACCATCCAGCCGGGGGAAAAAATCGGTCTGGTGGGCCGCTCAGGCGCGGGGAAATCCACGCTCTTTAAACTGCTGCTGCGGTTTTACGATAGCGAGTCCGGTCAGATTTTGATCGACGGTCAGGACATTGCAGCGGTCACCCAAGACAGCCTGCGCGCCCAGATCGGCATGGTGCAACAGGACAGCAGCCTGTTGCACCGATCCTTGCGTGACAATATCCGTTACGGGCGCAATTCGGCAAGCGAGGCCGAGATTAGCGCCGCCGCCGCACAGGCCCAAGCGGATGAGTTTATCGCCGATCTGCAAGACCTTGAAGGGCGCAGCGGCTATGATGCCCGCGTCGGCGAGCGCGGGGTGAAACTGTCCGGCGGGCAGCGCCAGCGGATTGCACTGGCGCGGGTGATTTTAAAAGACGCGCCGATCTTGTTGCTGGATGAAGCCACCAGCGCGCTCGACAGCGAGGTTGAAGCGGCGATCCAAGACACGCTTTACGGCATGATGGAAGGCAAAACCGTGATCGCCATTGCCCACCGGCTGTCCACGATTGCGCATATGGACCGCATTTTGGTGATGGATGAGGGCCGCATTGTCGAAGATGGCAGCCATAGCGATCTGCTCGCCCAAGGCGGGCTTTACGCCGGTTTCTGGGCGCGCCAGTCGGGGGGCTTTATTGATGTGGCGTAAGCTCTTTGATCCTGCCAGTTGGATTGACACCCAAGCGCCAGCAGACGGCGCGCCGCCCAACCGGCTTTGGGCGTTTGTCCATTGGTGCCTCAAAGGCAGCTATGGCGTCATTGGTCTTGGCGCCGCGACCACCATCGCCGCCGGCGTGCTTGAAATGATCACTGCCGCCTTGCTGGGCTGGATTGTCGATGTGGTGTTGATTACAGGACCCGAGCGCGTCTTTACCGAGCAGCTTGGCTTTATGCTCGCCGCAGTGGTGTTTATTCTTTTGATCCGGCCCGCCATGTTCATGCTGTCGGCCTATGTGCAATCGGTGGCCATTGGCCCGGCGCTGCGCAGTATGATCCTGACCCGCCTGCACCGCTGGACATTGGGGCATTCCACCCAGTTTTTTGAAAATGACTTTGCCGGACGGATTGCACAAAAGGAAATGCAAGGCGCACGGGCGCTGACCGATGTGGTGGTGGATTTTCTGCATACTGTTTTGTTTGCCCTGTCTTCGATTGTGGCTGCGCTGGTGATTGTGGCCAGTATCGACTGGCGCGTGGGCGCGATTGTCGGGCTATGGATTGTGGGCTTTTACGCACTGCTACGCTATTTTCTGCCGCGCATCCGGCAAAGGGCGGCGCGGCGTGCTAATGCTCAGGCGGTGACCACTGGTCAGGTCGTAGATACCATTAGTAACATCAGCATTGTGAAACTTTTCGCCAATGCGTTTTACGAAGACCGCGCCGCGCTAAAAACCTTTGAAGACCTGCAAGGCACGATGACCGATTACGGCAAATTGCTGGTCTGGTTTCGCGCCTGGCTGCTGACCTATGCGGGTGTGATCTTTTTGCTGGTGGTGGGCAGTACGGTGGCGCTGTGGTCGATGGGAAGTGCCACCCCCGGCGCTGTGGTGGCCGCCGGATCGGTGGCCATGCGGCTGATGATGATGTCCGGCTGGGTCAGCTTTTCGATGATGACGCTTTATACTAACTTGGGCGAGGTCGAAGATGCCATGCGCACGCTAAGCCCGCCGCATGGGTTGGTCGATACCCCCGAGGCAGCCGACCTGCAGGTGCGCGATGCCAAGGTGCATTTCGACGCTGTTAGCTTTGCCTATGGCCGTGAAAACGGCGGGGTGCGCAATATCAATCTAACCGTGCAACCGGGCGAAAAGCTGGGCATCGTGGGCGCATCGGGCGCCGGCAAATCCACCTTGGTTGCGCTGCTGCTGCGGCTGCATGATACAGAAGCCGGCAGCGTGCAAATTGATGGCCAGAACGTCAGCGCGGTGACCCAAGACAGCCTGCGCAATGCCATCGGCATGGTCACCCAAGAAACCGCCATGTTCAACCGCTCGGCGCGCGATAACATCCTTTATGGCCGCCCAGAGGCCAGCGAAGCCGATCTAAACGCTGCCGCGCAAAAGGCCGAAGCCGACGCGTTTATCGCCGAACTTCGCGATTTTAAGGGCCGCAGCGGCTATGACGCCCATCTGGGCGAGCGCGGCGTTAAACTGTCGGGCGGGCAGCGCCAGCGCATTGCACTGGCCCGCGCCATACTGAAAGACGCGCCGATCTTGGTGCTGGATGAGGCCACAAGCGCGCTCGATAGCGAGGTTGAAGCGCTAATCCAAAACGCGCTCAATCGGGTGATGGAGGGCAAAACCGTGCTGGCCATCGCGCACCGGCTGTCGACCATCGCGCGGATGGACCGGATTATCGTCATGGATCAGGGCGAGATCGTCGAGCAGGGCACGCATCAGGCGCTGCTGGACCGAAACGGTCTTTATGCACGCTATTGGAACCGCCAGTCCGGCGGCTTTATCGGGGTTGAGCAGGCCGCCGAATAGGCACGCCTTTAACAACCTGAAATATAATATAATTGTTCTTTATCAATTTTAAGTATTTACATCTGCGCCCAACCGCGTATTCTGGGCGGCTTTTTATTATTTATATTGGACGCCCCCATGTTGCGCTTTTTTGAAAACCTTGTTGATCCTTTTTGTGATTACCCACCCGATGATAGCCCGCCACAAAAGGTCTGGCCTTATCTGCGCGATCAGTGCCGGCCGTTTTATCGAACGCTTTCGGTCTATTGCGGCATATTGATCGCAGTTGCCGGGATTGAGCTTGTAATGATCTATGGCATTGGCTGGTTTGTTGATGTAATCCAAAGTACCCCCGAAGTTATCAGTCAGAACATTCCCGCGGCACTGATTGTGCTGATCGGTTTTTTCCTGCTGATCCGGCCACTCATTTATGGGCTGGATGCTTTGCTGATCAATCAAACGCTGGATGTAAATATCGTCGCCTTGGGGCGGTGGCGGGCCTATCGTCAGGTGATCCGCCAATCGGTTGGCTGGTTTGAAAGTGATTTTGCCGGCCGGATTTCAAGCCGGGTGATGGAGGCGCCCAAAGCGGCTGCGCAGGTTGTGCAGATGGTTTTTGAAACACTGCTCTATGCTCTCGCCTATACGGTGGGGGTGTTTATCTTGTTGCTTCAAACCGACCCAAGGCTGGCCGTGCCCATGGTCATCTGGTTTGTGCTTTACGGTTTTTTGATGCGCTGGACCATTAAACGGGTCACCCCCGCGTCGAAAGCCGGATCAAATGCAAGATCGGAGTTAAACGGCCGGGTGATCGACGGGTTCACCAACATCCATGCGGTGAAAATGTTTGCCCATGATGCGGCAGAGGTGGCCTATGTCCAAGACGGCATGAATGCCACACGCAGAGCGTTTTACCGGCTCAACCGCATTGAAACCATCATGAATATCATGCTTTGGGTTTTAAACGGGATGTTGGTCGTCGGCGTGACTGGCGGCGGTATTATCCTATGGAACATGGGTCAGGCCAGCGTCGGAATGGTGGTGGCCACAACCTTTTTGGTGCTGCGGATTGACCACATGAGCAATTGGGTCATCCGCAACGTTGGCGGGCTCTTTAAGGAAATTGGGGTGGTTGCCGAAGGCCTTGAAAGCATTGCCCACCCGGTGACATTGGTGGATGCGCCGGGGGCCAAGGACCTGACCATTTCCAAGGCGGCGATCACAGTGCGCGGCCTCACCCACCATTACGGCCGCGACAGCGGCGGGCTTGACCGCCTATCGCTGACCATCCAGCCGGGGGAAAAAATCGGTCTGGTGGGCCGCTCAGGCGCGGGGAAATCCACGCTCTTTAAACTGCTGCTGCGGTTTTACGATAGCGAGTCCGGTCAGATTTTGATCGATGGTCAGGATATCACAGCAGTCACCCAAGATAGCCTGCGCGCCCAGATCGGCATGGTGCAGCAGGACAGCAGCCTGTTGCACCGATCCTTGCGCGACAACATCCGCTATGGCCGCAATGCTGCCAGTGAGGCCGAGATTAGCGCCGCCGCCGCACAGGCTCAAGCGGATGAGTTTATCGCCGATCTGCAAGACCTTGAAGGGCGCAGCGGCTATGATGCCCGCGTTGGCGAGCGCGGGGTGAAACTGTCCGGCGGGCAGCGCCAGCGGATCGCTCTGGCGCGAGTGATTTTAAAAGATGCGCCGATCCTGTTGCTGGATGAGGCCACCAGCGCGCTCGACAGCGAGGTCGAGGCGGCGATCCAAGACACGCTTTACGGCATGATGCAGGGCAAAACCGTGATCGCCATTGCCCACCGGCTGTCGACCATTGCCCATATGGACCGTATTTTAGTAATGGACGAGGGCCGCATTGTCGAAGATGGCAGCCATAGCGATCTGCTCGCCCAAGGCGGGCTTTACGCCGGTTTCTGGGCCCGCCAGTCGGGGGGCTTTATTGATGTCGAGGCCACAGAATGAAACGGATAATGGTGGTCGGCTGCCCCGGATCGGGCAAATCCACGGTGGCGATCAAGATCGCCCAAACGCTTGACCTGCCCGTGGTGCATCTGGATCAAATCCACTACGCACCGGGCTGGCAAAAGCGTACAAAAGCCGAAAAGATAAAGCTGGCAACGCGCGCGGAACAAGCTGATAGATGGGTCATCGACGGCAATCTATCGGCCACCTATCCGCATCGCCTTAGCCGCGCCGATTGCTGTGTCTGGCTTGATATCCCTTTGCACATCCGGCTCTGGCGGGTGCTAAAACGGCGGCTTTCTGGCGCGCGCAAAGGTCTGCCGCGGGGCAGCCTCGATCGGCTGACCTGGGAGTTTATAAAATATGTTTTGCGCTCTGATCGGTTGACCCGTCCAAAATACCAAAAATTACATCTTGAGGCAGGCAGCACGCCATTTCATCACCTGCACAGCACGCAAGAGATCAACAGTTTTCTCTCAACGCTTTCTGCGCCCCTGCTCAAGGCAACAGATAGAGGAGATAGAAATTGACGTTTTTCTTGGCACGCGCGTTGGTAATTCAAACAAGTTTGGCGCCTGTTATGTGGCACTGGCTTATATCAAGGCTAAACTGGAATGTTGCCGCCATAGTAATGGTATCAAGCATAGCCGCATTTACCGCCGTCGGTGCGCGGATACGGCCAAAGCACGTGCTGCGGAAAAGAAGAAAGCTTTTCACCAACAGATGTAAAGGGCGCTGTGCCCCAGCTGCAACAGGAATTGGGGCGCTGTTTTCAAAACCTTAAAAACGGGATGATTGAAATGAAGAAATTTCTAAATAAATTCATTACGCTATTTTCTTTAGGCGCAATGAGTATGTTCATGACCGCATGTGAGACGGCTGAATCGCATACAATATTTCATAAACCATCAGAAGATTTTCGTTCTGAGGAAATAAAATCAATACCAAAAGATTCACCTTTTACTGTAGAGGATATATATTTTGCCATCGAAGGTAAGGAGGCTGAACACGATAAGCACTATATTTGGTTAGGCGCTTATACCTCCTCTAAAAATAGGGAAATTGATATCTTAAAATCTTCATTGATTTTTGGAGAAACAAATATTGAGAATAAATTCAATGAAAAAATATCATTGAGTACAAAAACCGACACAGAAAATATATACCAAAATTCTTTGGATAGCTTTAAATTATTTACGATAGATCCGGCAACAACCAAGCAATTTTTGAACGAGACGGGTGAAAGAAAACTAATTCTGTCCGTTCTCGTAGATGGGAAGGAATTTAGTATTACTTTTGAATTAGATGTCAGAACCGACACATATACGGTGTTCCCAACTTAAGGAAAGTTTTTGTCATATCGTCACCTGCGGTCATTACCGGCGCGGCCGGTGTTAGTTTAGGTGCTACAGGGGTCGGATACGTCACAGGTAATTCATAATAACCCTTTCTGGCAAGGATAGCATCCTTGCCAGTCGCTCAATGGAGAAAATCATGACAAATATGTGCAAGGACTTTCCGATAGGTTTCAAAAAGAAATTTCTTGTTGCAGCACTGATTGCCACAGTTAGTTTTTGTATGTTTATCTTTGCGACTCTTTATTCAGGCATAAATACGTTACAAAAAGTTTTCACAACACTCTTTTTCCTAAATATATCCATTCCTATCTGGAAATGGTTTCAAAGAAAACGAGATGAATTTGTCAACGAAAATGATTATTCCAAAAATGTCATGGATATTTCTATTAAATTGATACGCGCGTCAATTGTTATGATGGCCGTTACCTTAACGATCTTAATTTATCTTGAGTACTTTGCCTAAGGTTTTTGACTGATATTTTTATTACTCTTGGCCCTGGGCCAACAAAGCCACAAAATGGTAAACGCACCGCACCTACAAATCCTAATTTTGTAGCTGCACATTTTAGGAAAGTCACATGATCATTCGTCAAACATTGTTCCAAGTAAACAGCTTTTGTAAGACAAACCCTTGGACAGTCCTTTGTTTGTTTGTCAGCTATCTGGTGCTCGAAGGCGTATCTTTTATATTTGATAACCACGTTGCAACATTTTTCGATATCTTTGGGTATCTTGCAATATTTTCAGTGACCGTGACACTGTTTGCCGCAGATATGAAATTATTCGAACCGTCCATCAAGTTTACCGCTGCAAAAAAACATTTTTGGGCAACCGTAATCGTATTTTTTATAGTTGTGTTAGTGGTGGTTTTTTTCTTTTTCATTTTTGTGGGGGCGCTCATTTTTTTAAATATTGACGTCGAAAATCTGGTTATAAGCCCATGGTTTTTTGCCTGTTTGTCATTTTTTATGACTTGGTTACTGCTAAGGTTAAGCATATACGTTCCACTGAGCCATTTGCCCGCGGAAACCCGGCCTACTCTTGTGAAATCCTATATTTCCTCGCGCCGTATAAACCGTGACATTTTTCTGGTGGCTTTTATTGAAGCTCTTGTTTGTTTGCAGATGATTTTTGATAGCCCAAGCCTGTTCTTTGAAGCCATGGTAACCGCGCTCTATTCTGTGATTTCCATTTTCAGCGCAGGGTTCATAGTTACAGCAGGAAAGAAACTCTATACCGAGGTTTGAGTTTTTTGCATTTTTATATCAACGCATGCCAGAGAGCCGTGGTGGGTATTTGTGCGTAGGGGTTTTGATCGAAAGGAAAAGTTGCAATGGGTTTAACGTCACGCATCATCATCGCAGTGGTTATTTTTGCTACCATGTTTGGATTTCTTATTTTGTTTGGTCCTCTGCCTCTTTGGCAAATGGGCGTTCTTGGCGGGGTATCTGCTTGCTTAGGCTTGATCGTTGAGAAATTCATACGGAAAATGTTATGAGCCACTTTTCCCCAACTGCCGGTTGGACTGTGTCTATAATTTGTACTACAAAATAGCGGATGCGCCGCCGTTTGCCTGTTGCAACTTTAACGGTGTCGTTTTCTTTAGATGATAGAAAACTGCCAATATTAAGAATGTCACACGTATTTAAAAATCTGCCTTCCGATGATCTTTTGGTTGTGGTGGCGATGCTGTCGTCCGCCCTCAGTGCGTGGATACGGCCTGCACGTGCTGCGGAAAAGAAAGCTTTTCGCCAACAGATGTAAAGGGCGCTGTGCCCCGGCTGCAACAGGAATTGGGGCGCCCTTTTCAAAACCTTAAAAACGGGACGACTGAAATGAAGAAATTTCTAAATAAATTCATTACGCTATTTTCTTTAGGCGCAATGAGTATGTTCATGACCGCATGTGAAACGATGGAAAAACATACAATATTTCATAAACCATCAGAAGATTTTCGTTCTGAGGAAATAAAATCAATACCAAAAGATTCACCTTTTACGATAGAGGATATATATTTTGCCATTGAAGGTAAGCGGATCAGCCCCGATGAGCACTATATTTGGTTAGGCGCTTATACCTCCTCTAAAAATAGGGAAATTGATATCTTAAAATCTTCATTGATTTTTGGAGAAACAAATATTGAGAATAAATTCAATGAAAAAATATCATTGAGTACAAAAACCGACACAGAAAATATATACCAAAATTCTTTGGATAGCTTTAAATTATTTACGATAGATCCGGCAACAACCAAGCAATTTTTGAACGAGACGGGTGAAAGAAAACTAATTCTGTCCGTTCTCGTAGATGGGAAGGAATTTAGTATTACTTTTGAATTAGATGTCAGAACCAAAACATATACGGTGTTCCCAACTTAAGGAAAGTTTTTGTCACATCTGGTGAAGAGAGCGGGCTCACTTTCGCAGCACGCGCCTGAGCCGCCGTTTGCCTGTTGCAACTTTAACGGTTGTTGTTATCGTTAGAAAATAGAAAAATGCCAATATTAAGAATGTCACACGTATTTAAAAATCCGTCTTCCGATGATCTTTTCGGTTGTGGTGGCGATGCTGTCGTCCGCCCTCAACGCGTGGATACGGCCTGCACGTGCTGCGGAAAAGAAAGCTTTTCGCCAACAGATGTAAAGGGCGCTGTGCCCCGGCTGCAACAGGAATTGGGGCGCCCTTTTCAAAACCTTAAAAACGGGACGACTGAAATGAAGAAATTTCTAAATAAATTCATTACGCTATTTTCTTTAGGCGCAATGAGTATGTTCATGACCGCATGTGAAACGATGGAAAAACATACAATATTTCATAAACCATCAGAAGATTTTCGTTCTGAGGAAATAAAATCAATACCAAAAGATTCACCTTTTACGATAGAGGATATATATTTTGCCATTGAAGGTAAGCGGATCAGCCCCGATGAGCACTATATTTGGTTAGGCGCTTATACCTCCTCTAAAAATAGGGAAATTGATATCTTAAAATCTTCATTGAGTGTTGGAGAAACAAACATAGAAAATAGGATAAATGAAAAAATAACTTTGGATACAAAAACCGACACAGAAAATATAACCCGAAACCCTTTGGGTAGCATGAACATATTTACGATAGATCCGGCAACAACCAAGCAATTTTTGAACGAGACGGGCGAACGAAAACTAATTCTGTCCGTTCTCGTAGATGGGAAGGAATTTAGTATTACTTTTGAATTAGATGTCAGAACCAAAACATATACGGTGTTCCCAACTTAAGGAAAGTTTTTGTCACATCTGGTGAAGAGAGCGGGCTCACTTTCGCAGCACGCGGCTCAGCCGCCGTTTGCCTGTTGCAACTTTAACGGTTGTTGTTATCGTTAGAAAATAGAAAAATGCCAATATTAAGAATGTCACACGTATTTAAAAATCCGCCTTACGATGATCTTTTCGGTTGTGGTGGCGATGCTGTCGTCCGCCCTCAACGCGTGGATGCGGCCAAAGCACGTGCTGCGGAAAAGAAAGCTTTTCGCCAACAGATGTAAAGGGCGCTGTGCCCCAGCTGCAACAGGAATTGGGGCGCTCTTTTCAAAACCTTAAAAACGGGACGACTGAAATGAAGAAATTTCTGAGTAAACTCATTAGGCTATTATCTTTAGGCGCAATTATTATATTTATTTTTTTAGGCGCAATTATTCTGATGATGGCTGCATGGGGGACGGCTGAATCGCATACAATATTTCATAAACCATCAGAAGATTTTCTCTCTGAAGAAATAAAATCAATACCAAAAGATTCACCTTTTACTGTAGAGGATATATATTTTGCCATTGTAGGTAAGGAGGCTGACCACGATGAGCACTATATTTGGTTAGACGCTTATACCTCCTCTAAAAATAGGGAAATTGATATCTTAAAATCTTCATTGATTGTTGGAGAAACAAATATTGAGAATAAATTCAATGAAAAAATATCACTGAGTACAAAAACCGACACAGAAAATATATACCAAAATTCGTGGGATAGCTTTAAATTATTTACGATAGATCCGGCAACAACCAAGCAATTTTTGAACGAGACGGGTGAACGAAAACTAATTCTGTCCGTTCTCGTAGATGGGAAGGAATTTAGTATTACTTTTGAATTAGATGTCAGAACCAAAACATACACGGTGTTCCCAACTTAAGGAAAGTTTTTGTCACATCTGGTGAAGAGAGCGGGCTCACTTTCGCCGCGCGCGCCTAAGTCGCCGTTTGTCTGTTGCAACTTTAACGGTTGTTGTTCTCGTTAGAGGATGGCAAACTGCTAATATTAAGAATGTCGCGTATTAAAAAAAACATCTTCCGATGATCTCTTTGGTTGTGGTGGCGATGCTGTCGTCCGCCATCGGTGCGTGGATACGCCCAAAGCACGTGCTGCGGAAAAGAAAGCTTTTCGCCAACAGATGTAAAGGGCGCTGTGCCCCAGCTGCAACAGGAATTGGGGCGCTGTTTTCAAAACCTTAAAAACGGGATGACTGAAATGAAGAAATTTCTAAATAAATTCATTACGCTATTTTCTTTAGGCGCAATGAGTATGTTCATGACCGCATGTGAGACGGCCGAAGTGCATACAATAATTCATAAACCATCAGAAGATTTTCGTTCTGAAAAAATAAAATCAATACCAAAAGATTCACCTTTTACCATAGAGGATATATATTTTGCCATCGAAGGTAAGGAGGCTGACCACGATGAGCACTATATTTGGTTAGGCGCTTATACCTCCTCTAAAAATAGGGAAATTGATATCTTAAAATCTTCATTGAGTGTTGGAGAAACAAACATAGAAAATAGGATAAATGAAAAAATAACTTTGGATACAAAAACCGACACAGAAAATATAACCCGAAACCCTTTGGGTAGCATGAACATATTTACGATAGATCCGGCAACAACCAAGCAATTTTTGAACGAGACGGGCGAACGAAAACTAATTCTGTCCGTTCTCGTAGATGGGAAGGAATTTAGTATTACTTTTGAATTAGATGTCAGAACCAAAACATACACGGTGTTCCCAACTTAAGGAAAGTTTTTGTCACATCTGGTGAAGAGAGCGGGCTCACTTTCGCCGCGCGCGCCTAAGTCGCCGTTTGTCTGTTGCAACTTTAACGGTTGTTGTTCTCGTTAGAGGATGGCAAACTGCTAATATTAAGAATGTCGCGTATTAAAAAAAACATCTTCCGATGATCTCTTTGGTTGTGGTGGCGATGCTGTCGTCCGCCATCGGTGCGTGGATACGCCCAAAGCACGTGCTGCGGAAAAGAAAGCTTTTCGCCAACAGATGTAAAGGGCGCTGTGCCCCAGCTGCAACAGGAATTGGGGCGCTGTTTTCAAAACCTTAAAAACGGGATGACTGAAATGAAGAAATTTCTAAATAAATTCATTACGCTATTTTCTTTAGGCGCAATGAGTATGTTCATGACCGCATGTGAGACGGCCGAAGTGCATACAATAATTCATAAACCATCAGAAGATTTTCGTTCTGAAAAAATAAAATCAATACCAAAAGATTCACCTTTTACCATAGAGGATATATATTTTGCCATCGAAGGTAAGGAGGCTGACCACGATGAGCACTATATTTGGTTAGGCGCTTATACCTCCTCTAAAAATAGGGAAATTGATATCTTAAAATCTTCATTGAGTGTTGGAGAAACAAACATAGAAAATAGGATAAATGAAAAAATAACTTTGGATACAAAAACCGACACAGAAAATATAACCCGAAACCCTTTGGGTAGCATGAACATATTTACGATAGATCCGGCAACAACCAAGCAATTTTTGAACGAGACGGGCGAACGAAAACTAATTCTGTCCGTTCTCGTAGATGGGAAGGAATTTAGTATTACTTTTGAATTAGATGTCAGAACCAAAACATATACGGTGTTCCCAACTTAAGGAAAGTTTTTGTCACATCTGGTGAAGAGAGCGGGCTCACTTTCGCCGCGCGCGGCTCAGCCGCCGTTTGCCTGTTGCAACTTTAACGGTTGTTGTTATCGTTAGATGACAGCAAACTGCTAATATTAAGAATGTCACAGGTATTTAAAAATCCGCCTTACGATGATCTCTTCGGCACCGCATCCTTCGGCGGGGGCAGTGTTGGCTGCAAAAAGATTAGCTGAGCAAACGCGGCAAGGAGAAATCATGAAACACAAGCTAATTTTTCTATTCATAAGTGCAACCGCAGCATTTTTTTCTGCCGTGTTACTAAGCTTTGTCCAAGAAATAAACTATCTCGAATTTATCGGTATTTCAAGTAACGTCAGAACACCTTCGTGGATATTTGGTATCATAATGTGGCCATCATTTTATCTGTACTTAACAAAGATATGGCGGCACGAACTTCGAGAGAAAAAACGATGATCAAAAACATTCAAATTCTCGGCCTGGTGGGCCTAGCAACAGTGAATCCTATCTGGATCATGCTAAACCAATCATCAATGTCTCTAATCATAGTTTCATTACTTTTAATTCTTAACTGGGTTGGGATTTCATATTTGATAAAACAAGCGATCAAATAAATACGACAAATACTTCTTAAATAA
Organism: Rhodobacteraceae bacterium Araon29; assembly: GCA_039640505.1. Lineage (NCBI taxonomy): Bacteria > Pseudomonadati > Pseudomonadota > Alphaproteobacteria > Rhodobacterales > Paracoccaceae > Rhodobacteraceae bacterium Araon29. Next base: position 3,572,709 of record CP046865.1, read on the forward strand.
TGACTAAGTGGATATCGTCTTTCGCTCAATGCGCTAAAAACATTATCCACAATGGGCTCGAAGAATTAGCTGATAAGCCGCCTTGCTCTCTTTAGGCTTAAACGATTGTCGACGAGGTTTGAGAGTTATCAAAATACAAACAAGAATGATAATCATGTGGTGATATATTCGCCGCCGCGCCTTCTAATCTTCCGCTGTGATTGATTGATGCGCCCTAACGATCACAAACAGCAGATCGGGCAGGCAGCACGCAAGAGATCAACGGTTTTCTCTCAGCACTTCCTGCGCGGCAAAAAACCCGTTAAACGCGGCGCATGAATGAATTTACCATCACACGGCTTGGCCATCAGGGCGACGGCATTGCCGAGGGCCCGCTTTATGCGCCGCTCACCCTACCCGGTGAAGTGATTACCGCTGTGCAAGATGGCCAAAAGCTGGGCGATATCCGGATCGTTAAACCTTCGCCCGACCGCGTTGCCCCGCCCTGCCGCCATTTCAAATCCTGCGGCGGATGCCAGCTACAACATGCCTCGGACAGTTTTGTGGCGGGTTGGAAAGTCGATATGGTGCGCACAGCGCTTGCGGCGCAGGGGCTGCAGACCGATCTGCCGTCCGTGCTTACATCGCCAGCCGCCAGCCGCCGCCGCGCCGTATTTTCCGCCCGCCGCACCAAAAAATCCGCGCTGGTCGGCTTTCACGCCCGCAGCTCGGATGTCATCATAGACATCCCCGATTGCCAGCTGGTGCACCCCGATCTGCGCGCCGCGCGCCCGGCGCTTGCGGCGCTGACCACGCTTGGCGCCAGCCGCAAGGCCGAGCTAAACATTACGCTGACACGCTTTGATCAGGGCCTTGATGTGGCGGCCCACGGCGGCAAACCCCTAGATGGCCCGCTGCGCGCAGCCTTGGCGCAGCACATGGCCGAGCACCGCTATACCCGCCTAAGCTGGAACGGCGAGGTGGTGGCCATGCAAACCCCGCCGCTGCAACGCTTTGGTAATGCCGCCGTCACCCCGCCGCCGGGCAGTTTTTTGCAGGCCACCGACGCAGGCGAAGCCGCGCTGGTCCGCAGCGTGCAAAATGTGATCGGCAGCGCGCGCAAAGTGGTTGACCTTTTCAGCGGCTGCGGCACATTTTCATTGCCGCTTGCCCAAACGGCCGAAGTGCACGCGGTCGAGGGCGAAGCCGAAATGACCGCCGCCCTTGATGCCGGTTGGCGCCGGGCCGAGGGATTGAAAAAACTCACCCATGAGGCGCGCGATCTCTTTCGCCGCCCGCTGCTGGTGGATGAGCTGGACAGGTTTGACGCTGCCGTGATCGACCCGCCCCGCGCCGGCGCCGATGCGCAGGTGGCCGAGCTGGCCAAAAGCACACTGAAAACCATCGCTTATGTATCGTGCAATCCGATAAGCTTTGCCCGCGATGCCGCGCATCTCTGCGCCAATGGCTACAGGCTCGAATTTGTGCAGACCGTGGATCAGTTTCGCTGGTCCACCCATATCGAGCTGATCGCCGGCTTTACGCGCAACACTTGACCGCGGCTACGGCGCAAGACGGTACGCAAGGGGCAAAACTTCGGGGCTGGTATTGCCGCTATCGGGAAGATAGCGCGGCGTTCCAATCACCTCAAAATCTTCAAGCGCCACCACCAAAGCACGCAAAGCCGAAGCCATATCCGTGCGCGCCACAAAATGCCCAAGACAGTGATGCGCGCCGCCGCCAAACCCGTGATGGCGCCGCTGTTTTGCTGTGATGTCAAACTCAGGCAGCGAACCAAGCGCTGGATCCTTGGCGCTGACATGCACCAAAAGATGCAGCGTTGTGCCCTTGGCAATTTCTACCCCGTCATAGACAAAGCTCTCGGTTGCCTCGCGGGTGACCCATGTGGTGGTCGGCCAAGCACGAATGGCTTCCTCGATGGCATTGGGCACCAAGGATGGATCACGTTTTAGCGCCTGCCACTGCATCGGATGACGGTCAAAAAGCGCCATCAGAAACCCCAACTGGCTGCGCGTTGTGTCCACCCCGCCGAATATCAGAATAACGATTAAATCCAACAGCTCTTGCCGCCCGATCTGCGAAAATTTCTGCGCCGCGCGCAGCAACCGGGCGGCCAGACCTTCACGGTCCTGGCCCCGCTCGGCCGAACCGATCAGCTGATCTGCCAAACGCATCAAGCGATCACAGGCGGCGTTGACCTCATCTTCATGGGTTTTGTAGTTGAGCCCCATGGCCAGCCCAAGCGTGCTGGCATCGCGCGCCACCGACTGCCATGTCCGCAGCGGCAGGTTCAAAAGAACGCAAATCGCCTGACCGGAAAAGGGCAGTGCAAAATCGCGCTGAAATTCGCATTCCCTGCGGGTTTTAAGCCCATCGCAAAGCCTTTGGGCAATGGCATCAAAAGCGGGCACAAGCGACAGGATAAAGCCCTCATCCAGCGCCGCGAGTGCCACCTGCCGCAGCTGCTTATGCCCCGCGCCCTCTTGCGAAATGACACTGCGCTGCCAGAAATTGGCAAAACTGCCCTGCGCGTTTTGACTTTGCGGCCAGGCATAGCTGCCCTGCCGCAACCGGCGATCGCGCAAAAGCCGGCCCACATGATCATAGGACAGCACCGCAAGCCCCAAGGGCGTTCGCGCGCACCAATGCTGATCGCGCGCCGCAAACACCGCCCCCGATTTTGTCGAAAACCCCGGCGCGCTTAACGCGAGAAACGGCAGGTTGGCCGTAGTCCCTTGATCGTTATCCTTTACCATACTCCTCCGCGAAGATGGGCGCCTTATGTACCCTAGTGCCGAGGCCAAAACCCTGTCTATAGGGTTTTTCCACGCTTTCGCGCCGTTTTGGGCAAATTTAGTGGTGGTAAAGTCCCCTCCTTACAATTTTTTGATTTCGAACTCGTAAATTTTGAATGATTTGCAATCTTGTGTACTGATAAGCTCGATCTCTTCGGGATATATTTGCCCCTCATAGAGCCATCGATAGATTGCTCCATAGCCATTATTTAGAGCAAGCACGCGGTTTAAAGCTACGCGTTTGAACCGTTTTTGTTCTTGGTTAATGATGGTGTTAATATTCACCGTATTGCTTAGGACCGCGACATACACCGTGGCCCGTCTAAAATTCAAACTTAAAAACTTACGCCGTACTGTTTTGACATGCGCATATACGGGGGAATTCCATTTCCAAAAACTTGGCCAATGCATGCCTGGGATTGGAAGGCCCTGCCCCTTGGCATTCCATTCTCTATACAGTTCGGGCGCTTTCTTTTTGCCGATCAGCCAGTCTTCATACCCTTGGATAACAAAATCATCACAGTCTAGGGATTTGGAACTGTTCCTTATCGGCGCACCGGGCACCCGCCGCAATGCACGCTTAATTTCCGGCTGGCGCGGGGGCTTATTGCGGTCAATTCCACGTGCCCGTTCGATGGGCGCTGATCCATCGATTTGAACCCGAAACAAATTTTGAAAAAACGGTCCAAGATCATCCTGCGGATCACCCATAGCCTTGCCCTGCGATGCCAATAACATCAAAAACACAGCTACGACGGGCACCACAAAAGCAAAAGGAAAAGCAGTTAGTTTTGGTCTATTCATTCGATTGCACCCCTTTTGAAATGTGCTGTTGCGTTTGACGGCCCAGATAAAACTCTGGGCTGCCAGACCTCTCGTATTCACACTCTTCGTCCACATCATTCCATCTACCGCCACGATCTAGGCAGGCGTCTATCGAAATGTGATCACCGAATATTATCCAGCAAGAGACCAAAACAGCGAACAGCACTATAACTATCAAAAATGCGTTCTCCATATCGCTATATTTCTGCAATAGACGCCCAAATTATGGGTCATTTATGAACGCCCTCTGTCACAAGTTCTTGCCAGATGCGGACCGCATGTTTTTCCCAAAACGCTCTGACATCTTCCAAACTGCCGTCGACCGGAAAATCTTGATGATATAAAAGGCGGGCATATAAAATATCCGCAAAAGTTGCCGTTTTATATTTCTTATCATTGCGATAAAGGTCAGTTATTGATGGGATCGACAGCCACGTGGATTTTAAACCAATTGCAGCAAGAAGCGCTTTTTCCAAACAGTCGTCTATGCCATTTATGTTGACGTAAATTATGATTTTCCCGGCGCTTTTCCATGCCTTTTCTGACACATAACAAAATGGTGGATCGTTCTTTGTAACACCAAAGATCGACAGAATTGACCGCCCGCCTGTTTCATTTTTCCAGCGTTTGATTTCTTTCAGTCCAATTTCATCGGAATAATCTATGAATAAGGGCCGCATATTTGTGGTGGGACCAATCTTGAATATCAGGTCAGCATGATCAATATCGCTTGCAGGCTTTGTTGTAATACCAATTGCATTCACGGAATTGATCATCGCTGCCGATATGTTTTCCATATCACGATCTGAAACTGCAACACTGTTTAAGGATGGCTTTACATGAACGGGCATGACAGAAATTGTTTTTTCTTTGTATCGCCGGGCGCTGCGGGGTCAATCATTGAGGTATTCTCGACATTCAAAAAGGCTGGCTTCAAAGCCAATTCGCATATAAACTTCGTTGAGCAGCGAGGAATGATCTATGGGATCGCTCGGCGATCTTCTGGGTCCATCAATCAAAATGCCCTGATCATCAAAGCTAAAAAGGTCTGCTTGCAGCTCAACTGCATAGTCACTTACAGTGCCATCATTTTTAGCTATATCAGCCAGAGATGCGCTAGCAAAGAAGCCCAATATGAGAGATGCGCGCATAATTTTTGAACAATTTTTCATCTCATCCTCTGGCTAAATTAGAGTGATTAAAACGGCGCGCACTCTTTAAAATATATTTTTTCTTTGCAAAATACTCGCATAACGTGCAGCGTGCAATGGCATTCTATCACCCGCTTTGAACCCCGCGCTTTGCGAAAAAATCATTACAGGCCACCCGATGTCGATCACAGATACCAAGACCCAGTATAAAACCCCCAGCAATTTTAAATCCCGCGGCAATCTGCACGCCAAATATGCAAGCCAGAACTGGCAATTATGGCTGGCACAGCGCATCCATATTCCAGACCACAGTGATGTGCTTGATATCGGATGCGGCACCGGCGGGTTTTGGCGTGCGGCGGTTGATACCTATCCCGAAAGCCTATCGCTCACCCTGCTCGACAGCGCCGAGGCCATGCTGGATGAGGCGGTCAAAACCGTCACCTCGGCCGGGCATTACCGCGCGGTGCGCGGCGTGCTGGCCAATGCTATGCAGCTGCCGTTTGAGGGCGGTCGCTTTGATGCGCTGTGCGCCATGCATATGCTCTATCACCTGCCAGACCCGGCGCAGGCCCTGGGTGAAATGCGCCGCGTGCTGCGCCCCGGCGGATGCATCGCCATAACCACAAGCGGGCGGGACAACCTGCGCGCTTTGCATGCGCTTTCTGCGCAGGTCTTTGGCGGCGCAGGGGTGGATCCGGCCGCTGCAACCTTTGGACCCGCAGATGCCGAGGCGCTTCTGGCGGATGGGTTCAAAGACATTAAAACAGAGGTTTTGCGCGACCCTTATGCGGTGACAGATCACCGCGATCTGCTGCACTACCTGCGCTCTTTTCCGCCCGCAAGTGATGCCAGCGAGGATCAGCTTGCGCAGTTGGAAAAACTGATCTTAGATGAAATGAACGCCTCGGGTGGCATATTTCACCTGCGCACCCAAGCGGCGCTGATCACCGCCCGCGTCTAGCTCAGTGGGGCGCATTTTGCCGCCGCCGCGTTACAGCCGCCATACCGACGCGATACCGACATCGTTTTTTGGCCGCTTTTAGGTGGCCAACGACATGGCAAAGCGGCCTCTGCTGCAGCCGCAAGGCTGTAGTGTTAGGCAAATTTCACATGGTAGAATCGGAAAAGATTATGCTAGGTTTTGTGGTATGGTCACACTCAGCCCCAATATGGCGGAAAGTCCGGGCAAAATCCGCCAGCTCGATGACGCCGCAATAAACCGCATCGCCGCCGGCGAAGTGGTCGAAAGGCCGGCCTCTGCGATCAAAGAATTGGTGGAAAATGCCCTAGACGCCGGCGCCACAGACATCACCATAGACACCGCCGCCGCCGGCAAAACCCTGATCCGCGTGACCGACAATGGATGGGGCATTTCACCCGCTGACCTACCGCTTTCCTTGGCGCGTCATGCCACGTCCAAAATTGACGGATCAGACCTGTTGAATATCCACAGCTTTGGCTTTCGCGGCGAGGCACTTCCTTCACTGGGCGCTGTTGGCCGGTTGACTTTAACCAGCAAAACCAAAGGACAAGACGCGGCTCAGATCACCTGTGCTGGCAGTGTTATCTCAGACGTCAAACCTGCGGCTTTGAACCAAGGCACTGTGGTTGAGCTGCGCGATTTGTTTTATGCCACTCCGGCGCGATTAAAATTTCTACGCAGCGACCGCGCCGAAGCCCAAGCCATTAATGACATCATTAAACGCCTTGCGATGGCGCAGCCAACGATTGGATTTTGGCTACGTGATGTCGGCGGCGACACACCGAGAACCATATTTCGGGTCGCCCGCCAAAGTGGCGATATGTTTGACGCCTTACAAGGCCGCCTATCTCAGGTTTTAGGGCGTGATTTTGTGGCCAATGCCCTGACCATAGATGCAGAGCGGGATCAGCTAAAGCTGTCCGGCTTTGCAGCTCTGCCAACCTTTTCGCGCGGCGCGGCAGTGATGCAGCATCTTTTTGTCAACGGCCGGCCAGTTCGTGACAAACTGCTATACGGGGCTCTGCGCGGTGCATACTCAGATTTTCTATCACGCGATCGCCATCCGGCTGCTGTACTTTTCATCAATTGCGATCCGCATTTGGTGGATGTTAACGTACATCCCGCCAAGACCGAGGTTCGCTTTCGCGACCCTGGAACGGCGCGTGGATTAATCGTCTCAGCCCTGCGTCACGCTTTGGCCGAAGCTGGGCACCGCGCGTCGAGCACGGTCGCCGGGGCCGCTTTGGGGGCAATGCGGCCCGAAACAGATAAAAGGCCAATATATCAAATGGACCGGCCCAGCGCCCGATCCCTCTCCAATAGCTATCAAGCCCAAGCGCCACAATTTGCCGAAACGGCCGCAGTCTTTGCACGCATTTATGAGGATAAAACGCCGGCCCCTGAGGCAAACGGCCCCTCCCAGTCCCAAACCCAAACGGACCCAGCAGAAAATGACTTTCCCTTAGGGGCTGCACGGGGTCAGGTGCATGAAAATTATATCCTTTCCCAAACCACAGACGGTCTCGTGATTGTCGATCAACATGCAGCGCACGAGCGGCTGGTTTACGAAAAACTCAAAAAGCAAATGGCCGAAAACGGTGTGGCCGCGCAAGCACTCTTAATTCCAGAAATTATTGAACTTTCTGACACAGACTGCCAAAGGCTAATTGATTTTGCAGAGGCCTTGAAGCCATTGGGATTGGTTCTTGAGGCTTTTGGCCCCGGTGCTGTGGCCGTTCGAGAAACTCCTGCGATTTTGGGCAATGTGGATGTAAAAAGCTTGATTTTAGATATTCTTGATGAACTGACGGACAGCGGCACATCACAAGTCCTTAGTGATAAAGTAGAAGCGGTGCTCAGCCGCGTCGCCTGTCACGGATCAGTGCGCTCGGGCCGCCGAATGCGCGCCGAGGAAATGAATGCGCTGCTCCGCGAGATGGAGGCAACCCCGCATTCCGGTCAATGCAATCATGGTCGGCCAACGTATATTGAACTGAAACTGGCTGATATCGAACGGCTTTTCGGGCGTACATGACCATGGACATCGACTTTAGCAATCCTGTAATACAGTTGGCCTTTCTGGGCGCTGGCATTTTTATCATCCTGCTGCTTCTAATGGTGCGCGCCGCCACTAAGTCAGCTAAAGTTATCGCGCCTCTGGCGCGTCATATGTCGGACCTTGGCCAACGTGTGCAAGCCCTTGGAGATGGGCAGGAACGTTTGGCTGGCGGGCTTCATCATGTCTCAGAAGCTCAAGCCCAAGCGCAGGCTAATATGCTAAAGCTGATGGAACAAAGATTAGCGATGGTCCAACAGCAGATGAACGAAAACCTTCACGGAACAGCGCGGCGCACAGCACAGTCTTTAGGCGATCTTCAACAACGCTTGGCAACCATTGATAAAGCACAGGAAAACATCACGAAACTATCCGGTGATGTGCTTAGCCTGCAAGATATCCTGTCGAACAAACAAACCCGTGGTGCTTTTGGGGAAATTCAGCTGAATGATATCGTCTTAAATGCGCTGCCCAGCGACAGCTACACTTTACAAGCCACACTTTCTAATGGCCGCCGTGCGGACTGCCTAATCCATCTGCCCAATCCCCCGGGGCCAATTGTGATTGATAGCAAATTTCCCCTTGAAGGCTATGAAGCGCTGCGCAATGCATCCACGGACTGGGAGGTAAGCGAAGCAAGAAAAGCCCTGCGCACAGCAGTCAGAAAACACATTAGGGATATTTCTGAAAAATATATCCTAGAAGGCGAAACTGCCGATGGGGCGTTGATGTTTCTGCCTTCAGAAGCGGTCTATGCCGAATTGCACGCGAATTTTTCTGATGTGGTGCAAGAAGGTTTTGCTGCGCGGGTGTGGATTGTATCACCAACCACCTGCATGGCCACCTTAAATACAATGAGGGCCATATTAAAAGATGCCCGCATGCGTGAGCAGACCGGCGCAATTCGGCGCGAATTAGGGCTTCTATTTCAGGATGTTGAGCGCCTTGGAACCAGAGTTGAAAACCTTGATCGGCATTTTGGGCAAGCAGCAAAAGACCTGTCTGAGATAAAAATCAGTGCTGACAAAGCAGGACGACGGGCGCGGCGGCTGGACAATTTTGATTTTGAAGAACTGGCCAATACCAGTGATCCCTCGCCGATCCCCCTTGAAAAACCATAAGCCCAATTCGTGATACGCGTTGCTAAAAAGATGGCCAAGACCATTGCGGTTTAACCAGCCAACACCTGCAATAGTTCTTTTCAATGGAAAAAATTTCCTATCTGCACCCTGAAATATGGAATTTTCGTCCTCATGGGGTTTTGCGTAAAATTTTCACCTTGTATCAACTGGTCTCAAGGTTTAGGCCAACCCATTATCTTGCTCGACATATCAGGCATTGTCAGGAGACCAAAAATGTCATTTCTGAAAACCATTGTTGCCAGTACTCTTGCCTTCACAGCTTCACTCGCAACATTTTCTGTAACAGCTCAAGCACAAGAAGTGACACTGAGGTTTCAACATTTCGTTTCTCCACAATCGGCAAACCCTAAATACTTCATCGAACCGTGGGCGCGTAAAGTTGAAAAAGATAGCAAGGGACGGATTAAAGTTGAAATCTATCCGTTCATGCAGTTGGGCGGCGCCGCCAAGAACCAATATGATTTGGTACGCGATGGGGTACTAGATGGCGGATGGGTCATCCCCGGCTATCAACCCGGCCGCTTTCCCGAAGCCGAAGCCATGGAACTGCCCTTTATGGTCACAAAATCGGCAGAGGCTGCCAGCCGCGCAGCTTGGATATTCACCCAAAAACACCTTGCTGATGATTTTGCCGACGTCCACCTGATTGCGGCCCATATGCACGGACCCGGGATTGTACATAAAAAGGGCCCTTCGATTTCATCTGTCGCTGATTTCACCGGGCTTAAGTTGCGCGGGCCGTCCCGCCCTGCAACATTGCTGCTGGAAAAGCTTGGCGCGTATCCGCTTGGGATGCCTGTCCCTGCCTTCCCTGAAGCTCTGTCAAAGGGTGTTGTTGACGGCGGTGTTATCACTTGGGAAATGGCTCCATCGCTCAAATTGAACGACCTGACCGATAGCCATACTGATGTTGCTGGTAACAAATCGCTTTATAACCTTTATTTTATCTGGGCTATGAACCGCGATAGCTATGCCGCGCTGCCGGATGATCTGCGCGCTGTTATTGATGCCAACTCGGGGGCAGAAACATCGGCCTGGGCCGGCCGGGCACATGATATAGGCGACACCGAAGGCCGTGACTTAATGGCCGCATCCGGAAACCAGATTGCCACATTAGGTCAGGCTGAAACAGACGAGATCAAGGCCCTCGGCGACGCGGTCATTCAAGAATGGATTGCTGATGCCAATGCCAAAGGCCTGGATGGGCAGCTTTTGGTCGATGATGCCAGAAGCGCTGTGGCTGGAACCTTAAACTAACTCTGCGGCGGGTTGCTCAACAGCCACAGCGCAACTGGGCAAAACTTTTTAACTCTGTGCCACTTGTTTCAAACACCACTGTTTCATTAAAGTTGCATAATCATTTCTCTTCACCTTGACAGCACAAGGGCTTATAGGCTCTGTGAAAAGAGTTGCAGTTTGCAGGACGAAATAAATGGCCCATATAATTGTTGTAGGCAATGAAAAAGGCGGCGCTGGAAAATCTACCGTTTCCATGCATGTGGCAACCGCATTGGCCCGCATGGGCTTTCGGGTCGGCGCATTAGATCTGGACCTTAGACAACGTTCATTGGCCCGCTATTGCCTCAATCGTAGCACTCATATTTCTCAAGATGGGCTCGAATTGCCCGGTCCAACAAGCTATGAATTACCAGAAATTGACAAAGCCAGCGTGCCTGAAGACGAAAACATATTTGACCATAGGCTTTCCGCCGCAATTGCCCGGATGGAGCCACAAAGCGACTTTATTCTTATCGACTGTCCGGGCTCACACACGCGCTTAAGTCAGGTTGCGCATTCACTTGCTGATAGTCTGGTGACACCACTGAATGACAGTTTTGTTGATTTTGACCTGCTGGCACATATTAGCAGTGATGGTGAAACCATTGAGGGGCCTTCTGTATATTCCGAAATGGTTTGGAACGCGCGTCAGCTGCGCGCTCAGGCCGATCTGTCCCCAATTGATTGGGTTGTTTTACGCAACCGTGTTGGCGCACAGCAGATGGTCAATAAACAAAAAATGGAGCGCGCTTTGGAAAAGCTGTCCAATCGCATCGGGTTTCGAATTGCCCCGGGCTTCAATGAACGTGTCGTGTTTCGCGAACTGTTTCCCCGCGGCCTTACTTTGCTTGATCTCAAAGATGTAGGCGTCAAGCAACTCAATATCTCAAATATTGCCGCGCGGCAGGAATTGCGCGATCTGATCAAGGCCTTGAACCTGCCAGATGTAACGCTCAATTTTTAACTCTAGCGGATTGAAGCAGATCTACTGCTTAGCCCAAACCATCAGGCTTTTTCTTTGCAAAAATACTCCCGCCGGAGGCAGTCTAGGAATCCACTACTGACAGATTTTAAATGAAAATTGATCATATCCAATTGGCAATACCAGAAAATTCCGAACAACTTTGTCGTAGATTTTGGGCTACGATATTAGGCTTTGAAGAACTGGAAAAACCGGAAAACCTGCGTGCCCAAGGCGGTGCTTGGTTCCGGCATGGAAGTGTTGAAGTTCATCTTGGCGTCGAAAAAAAATTTCGCCCCGCAGAAAAAGCCCACCCTGCTTTTGCCGTGGCAGAGATCACCCTTTTGGCAAATACCCTAACGACCAATGATTACGATGTTTTTTGGGATACCTCAATTCCCACTAGACGCCGGTTTTTCACCAATGATCCGGCCGGCAATCGTATTGAATTTGTGGAAATTTTTCGCACTACGTGAATTTTAGTGTTCTTAGCGCCAAGTCTTAAATCCGAACATTGAATAATCCCGATGGTATATTTCTTTAACTGAGCCTTCGATATCGCTGTCATAGATTTCATCAAGCCAATTTAACTTCGGGTCATGCTCGGGCTCAAACCGGGGCGCTGTTTTGAGGGCGATCTGGTCGCACAAGCTTACAAGGCCTTGGGTTACCTGATCTTCTCTGATCACTTGATCGGGCAAACAAAACCCTGCAAAACCTGTTACAATGGCGCTTTGACTTGCCCAGTGGCTATCAATTCGGATGTTGGTTTGCAAATTTAGATTTGGCTTCAAGAACTGAAGAAATGTTTTGAATGCTGATTTGTGCATTTCGACTTTAAATTCTTCGTCCGGCGGCGGTAGAGTGAGTCCATAGTTTTTTTCCAGATGATGCTTGATGCCTGGATAACTGTGCTCGCTATCAGTAAGGATTTTATCACAAAACGCTTGATACGCCCGGGCAACCGGATGTCGCAGAACTGTAAAAGACCGATGGATCGAATGTTGATTTTTCCATTTTCGGAGAGTGTTTTGTGAAAAATTCTGCTGTAATTCATTTTGCTGCACGCTGTCCAGTTTTGCCATCCATTTCAGGATTGATGGCGTCGGCCCTGAGGGGATCGGCATGAACAATAAAGGCGCTTTTTTTGCAGCTATAAAATGGGGTACCGAGGGCCCTCGCTGCGGTTCGAAGTTTGGAGTATGCGTTAAGATAAACGGATCAAGTGTTGCCAATTCCGCGCGCATTTTTGGATAATTTTTAACTTTGGCCTTTAGAGGCTGAGGGTTTTGCGGTTTGAGTTTTCGACCTAGCCGATCAAGAGGCTTTTGTGACCCAATGTAACGGGCTAATCCATTGACAATATCCAACTCTGTCAAATCATCATAGGTGATGTAAAAACATGTCTGCCCAGATTTTTGTAGCTCTTGAAGAAGTAACTTTTGGAAGAGTTGCAAATTTTGCAACCGACCGGTGAATTCCTGTAGATTAAATTCAATACTTTGCTCTTTCCTTTTTGCCACGTTGGTCAATTTCCATTGATCTGTAGCCTGCGCTATTTTCCAGGACACATAGCTATCTAAGGGATTGCGGGTTAGAACAATTTTGGCACAATCCGGGTCTGGTAAAATAACCTTCAAAACTCTGGGGTCGTGGTCATGGAAAAAACGAAAGCCAACGGTTTCAGAGCTTTGATCACGGATCGCATAAAGCAACTGCATTGGATCACCGTCGCGCTCTTTTTGACTGATCCCCAAAAGATCAGTCCTGTTTGGATACCCAATAAAGCTTGGATTAAACGCCTCTCCAACGCATGAAATATCATCATAGGCGTTAAGATGGGTTTCAAGCAGATTAGATCCCGTTCGCATTTCAGCAAACACAACAAAATATTTGAATTTTTGTGCCATAATATATTACTTTTTTAAATACGGCTTAATTGCCGGCTTTTTTCTAGGTTCGGTATTCAAAGCGGAAATATTTCCAATCGCATAGGGGTGCATACCTTGATTTTGAAGCTCTCGCAGGAACGCATTGAAGCCTGTTAGGTCATGCATTTTGGGAAGGTTTATCAAAGGATCCTGTGCTGGCATACCAGTGGTTGATAAAGCCATCTGCAACGCCTCAGCGGGTGATGAAAGCAAATCCTCAAAAGTCCACAAATGGACCTGTGCTCTGGTCCATTTGTTTTTCAATTGCTCAATATACTTCATTTCGCGCTGTTGCAGCAGCGCTGCTTCTTGGCGTAATTGTGAAAATGGCTTTTCCGATCTGAACAGGGAAATAGCCCAAGCCCCACTGACCACCATAATCCGCGCATTGCTATCCAATGCGATAATATCGCCTAATTCTGGGGTATCTGCCGGGCCATATTGAAAACATTGATGTTCTCCTTGGGTGTTCCAGATTAAATTGGTCAAAAACGCTTTGACATTACGATCACGCAGCTTGGCGCTCGAACTTAACCCACCTTTGAAAACATCGCTTTGATTAGAAAAATAGGCACATTCAGGATCGAATAAATGCCCGTGAACGCGGGCTTTTGAATGCTCTTCAAACCAGCTTTCAAAATCAATGAATATCTCAGAAAACCCTTGAAAGACCGAATATTCGCTTGCAGTAACCTCTTGGACATAATCCGCATTTGGAAACCTGCTTTGCATATAAAGACCCGGGCGGCCTTTTGTGCTGCGTTCACGCGCGCGCACAAAATATCGCTTTACTTGCTCAGCATTTGGTAGCGAGTCTGAGGTTTTCTGGTCATTTTCGCTTAGAAAATGACTATACAGTCGATCAGCACTCGGCCAAATTTTGCGCGCAACAAAGCAATTTGAACGCCGCAGTAGCTGTAAATGATCATCGTAAAAGATGTGCGGTTTTCCCTGATGATCAAAGACTGATAAAGTCAAAGATTGACTTTGAATATTCTTGCTGTGGCGGCGAACCAGCGTTTGGAAATAGCTTTCATCAGGAATCCACACCCGTTTGAAATAGTAATCAAGATCAGATCTCTGGGGATCAGCCATGATAGCTTTCAAGGTCACAGATGAAAGACACCACCACTGCGAACCCATATGGGGCACAATTGAGTTTGGAATCTTTCGCTTGACGCCCAGAGCACGTTGAATTTTTACCGATAAATCAAACAATCGCCTTTGTTTTTTCCAGGAAAATGGAAATCTTAAAGTAAAACGCTCGGCATCAAGGCCCCCTTCCGTCCAAGAGACATCCGCCGTGGTTGCCGACTCAATGAAATCTACATCCGGTTGCCCAGCTAGGTAACTTTTTAAGTCTTGAACTGGCCGCAATGGAAGGCAAGAGCCCGAACATAAAAAAACATGATCTGTTTGGGGAAAGTCCTGAAACATAAGCTTGACCGAAGCGAGTGTGGCTGCAACCAAACCCCAGGTTCCCCATTCGCACTTGTGCCGTTTGGAAAACCGTATGAAAGAGTTTCCCGATAATCTGTCCTTTAGGGCCAAGATATCTTCATGTGCAATTCTTTGGTCAAGGTGCAAAACAACTGGGCAATTTGCTTTGGTCCAGAACTCGGAAACCTCAACCACCCTATCAAGCGATTGGTGAACCAAAATTATGATACCTAACGAGTGCATTGATATGCTATGCCCAATTCCCTTTGGAGATCAGCCCAAGTATTTCAAGCTGCCGCCAATTTGAATATTTTTCAGACCAGTTGGTCCACATCTCTTTATTGTCCTGCAAGGCATCATGGTATTTTTTATATTCATAACTCTGAGCATAGTGTTCATTGCGCTGAATTTCCAACTTTGCCTTTTCGGATAATTCTTCTAAGTCCACAAATTTTGTATGCAGCAAGACCCCGCACGCCTTTTCACCGCCATCCCGGTCATAGATGAGATTTAGACCACGCGGCAAAAGCATATGCGTCGACAAATCATAAGCATATCCTGTTTGCCATTTAATAAGGGGAATTTTATTTAACGCTGGTGCTTTCAAAGGGTCATTTTGAAAAAACTGACGGGCGCGGGGTCCACCCTGAATCCATAAGTTTTGCATCAACGGGTTATGCTCAAAAGTGTAATTTCCGGTGTCAAACCAACCCGACATATCCAGCGGGTTTTGCCCAGCACGATACGGTGTTTTTTCTAATTCGGCCTTTGGATACATATCTAAAAGCATCGCACCAAAAGCACGGGTACAAGATGTATCTAGCCAATCGGTCAAAGCACTGAGCGGTCGAGTATCACAGTATGGATAGACAAAAAGCTCGTCCGCATCCACTATTAAACACCAATGATTGTGCCCATATGATCTTAATAGCCATGTAATCCAATCCATTCCAAAACGGGATTTTCGGTAACTACCTTTGGTACTCCAAACGGAAACATCAGTTTGTTTTTTTAAATAGTCCGGTCCTTCATCACTGCTTCCATTGTCTACAATTAGAAAATGACCAACACCCAGATTACGATAATATTCAAGAAAATAAGGCAGCCGGATATATTCATCTTTTATCGTTGTGAAAAGTAATACATCTGATTTTTTGATAGCAGTTG
The DNA here is from genome assembly GCA_039640505.1 of Rhodobacteraceae bacterium Araon29. Taxonomy (NCBI): domain Bacteria; kingdom Pseudomonadati; phylum Pseudomonadota; class Alphaproteobacteria; order Rhodobacterales; family Paracoccaceae; species Rhodobacteraceae bacterium Araon29. The sequence continues at coordinate 3,588,440 of CP046865.1, forward strand.
TATGATCCAGTGAAAGCGCTAGCTCGCGCCGTTTCCGCAGCGCTCGAAGGTTTAAGCGCCTACGGCGCAAACGTAGCCGATAAGACTGTCCAAACTTCATAGCACGCACCAATTTGTAAATCTTATAACACAGCAAGGCTGTTCAATACATGAATTAACAAGTGCAAAAATACCAGCCTCTTCAAACGAAGAACTTTTATGCATCATACCCACCCTCCTTTGGACATCAGTCCCAAAGCTTCGAGTTGCCGCCAGCCTAAAAATCGTGTCGATGCTGTGCACCAAAGTTCTGGTTTGGAAATCACACGATTATAATAATCTTCATAAAGCGCGCTATTTTCAAAGTGCTCTTTTCGATGTCTCTCTTCTTCTGATTTTGTGACAATTTGAGGTAAGAATTTACTATGGAGCAAAATACCGCTGGGCGCTATACTGCCATCCTCTTGGTAGGTTTTATTGAGCTGTCTTGGTAAAGCTGAATGTGTAGAGCTCACATAGGTAAAGCGCCTGTTCCATTTGATCAAAGGCACTTTATTGAGCGTTGGCGATTTCTTCGGGTCTTTGGCAAAAAAACATCTTGCGCGCGCGCCGCCTTGAATCCAAAGGTTTTCCAAAATCGGCTTTTTTTGAATGGTATAATTACCGTGATCAAACCACTTTAGAATCTCAAAAGGGGACCTGACCTCGGGACTATTACCCTGCCCAATCCGGCCTTTGGGATACATATCAAGCATCATTGCGCCAAATGAACGGCGGCCGTTTTGCTCTAACCATTTTGTTAATGCTGGCAACGGACGAGTGGTCCAATTTGGATAGATTAGGATTTCATCTGCGTCGAGCGTCAGGCACCAATGGCCATGGCCGTATTTAATCATCAACCAAGTGAGCCAATCGATACCAAAGCGTGATAATTTATAACTATGCTCAGTACGCCAGATAGAAATATCTGGCTGTGCTTTGAGATACTCAAGTGTTCCATCAGAGCTGGCATTATCTACGACTATAAAATGACAAATACCCAACGCCCTATGATGGTTTAAAAAAAAGGGCAATCTTTGTAATTCATTTCTGACGGTAACGAATAACAAAATATCATTATCTTTTATAGAACCCGTCTGGTTGAGAATAGGGTTCAATTGATAGCTTTTTCGCCAAGCTCGAAACAGAAAACGTCGTCTTTTGATGCGTAATTTATATGCGGTCCAACCATCAAGACCAGATTGCAATAAACGTTTAATCATATGGGTAAGAGGTGGAAACGTGAACCGCGCCAAATGCGTTTTACTTGACATAATCAACCTTTTGATCCCAGCGCCAAGCATCGGTAATCATTTGTTTTAGATTTGACCGATGCGGCGTCCACCCTAATTCCTGTGCAGCGCGCTTTGATCCAGAAACGAGTTTTTGACAATCTCCGGGGCGCCTGTCACCGTTTTTTATCGGAATGTTGTGATTGGTAATACGCGAGGCCTGATCAATAACTTCACGTACGGAATATCCCTGACCAGTTCCAAGGTTAAAAATTTGATTACTTTTGCCTTGATTTAACCACTCAAGTCCAAGGATATGAGCGTCAACGAGATCACTTACATGAACATAATCACGAATGCATGTGCCATCTTTTGTATCATAATCCGTTCCATATACAGTCAACATATCACGCTTGCCCGAGAGCGTTTCCAAAATCAAAGGTATCAAATGTGTTTCCGGATGGTGACATTCGCCAATATCGGCATCCAGATCCGCGCCAGCAACATTGAAGTAGCGAAAAATCACGTATCGCAAATCACTTGAAGACGAAAAGTTTTTGAGCATTTCTTCGATTGTGCGTTTCGAAGCCCCATATGCATTAATCGGATGCTGAGCGCAGGTCTCGTCAAGGACCACATTGTCTTGTTCGCCGTATGTTGCGCATGTGGATGAAAATACAAACTTGTCACATTTATGGGCGACGGCAGCTTCGATCAAATTAAGCGACCCCTGCACATTATTGCGCCAATACATGCCTGGCTCTTTCATACTTTGCCCGACCTGACTAAGGGCTGCAAAGTGCATCACGGCCTTTGGATTGAATTTCGTGAAAACTGCATCTAATGCAGTTGGGTCCAATAAATCCCCTTGAAAGAACGGACCAAACTTTACTGCATCTTTCCAGCCTGTAGAAAGATTATCAAAGGTGACCGGTACATATCCTAGGCGCTTTAGTGCTTTACAGGCATGCGAGCCAATATAACCGGCGCCTCCCGTGACCAAAATATGTGTCAATTTTTGCCCCCAGCGCGTTATTGAGCAGCCTTGTTTGTAACAAGTGTCTCATGCAAATAATCAGTGAGTTCGGCATTTAAATCGCTGCGCGCAAGTGCAAAAGATATTGTTGCTTGGAGAAAACCAGCTTTCGAACCACAATCAAAACGGCGGCCATCAAAGCGAAATCCGTTTACAGGGCGCCCCTCTTTGATCTCTTGGGCAATCGCATCTGTAAGCTGTATTTCTCCGCCAGAGCCTACTTTAAGATTACCAATATTTTCCATAACAGATGGCGTCAAAAGATACCGCCCAATGACTGCTAAATTAGAAGGCTCAGTTCCAGCTAATGGCTTTTCCACCATTTTCTTGACCGGCAATAAGTGACCAAACTGCTTTTCCACATCCAAAATACCAAAGGATGATGTTTGATGACTTGGTACTTCCATCGCAGCAACCATGCTGCCACCGGTTTCCTGATACGCTTCTATCATTTGCTGCAAACACGGTTTTTCCGCGGCAATGACATCATCGGGCAAAATAACTGCAAAAGGCTCATTCCCGATTAATTTGCGGGCGCACCAAACTGCATGCCCCAAACCCAACGCGCTGTGTTGACGAATATAGGCGATTGATCCGCTATCCATATTGGTGGTTTCAAGGGTTTGTAAAAGCTCATTTTTGCCCTTTTCCCTTAATATAGCTTCAAGCTGTGGAGCATGATCAAAATAATCCTCTAGGGCGCTCTTGCCCCGGGCTGTTACGAAAATAAACTCGGTAATACCGGCGGCTCTTGCTTCGTCAATTGCATATTGAATCAGGGGACGGTCAACGAGCGTTAGTATTTCTTTTGGAATTGACTTCGTGGCCGGTAAAAACCGAGTGCCAAGCCCTGCCACCGGAAATATTGCTTTTGTGATTTTTGTATGCATTTTAAAATTACCCCATAGTATATTTCTGTACCCTAGGGGATATGTGTGAATTAAAAAAGGTAGAAATGTGGCCAATTTTGGGAAACTATGCCCGTTCAGTCATCAATACAAATGGCAAAAAATGTCACTGAGCAGCCATGACGGTGACTATTTTATTTTTTTAAATTTACGCCCTTTACCAGGGCTATAAAATACGGATTCTCATACTTAGACTTGCCATACTCTAGAGGCGCATGCGTATCAAATCGAACCACTGCACCACCAGCTGCATTTAGAATCGCATGACCTGCAGCTGTATCCCACTCCATAGTTCTACCCAACCGTGGGTAAAAATCGGCCTCACCAGCCGCAAGCAAGCAGAACTTTAAAGATGATCCAGCACTGGTTGATTTTGCCACTGAATATTTAGATATATAGTCATCTGTATTTTTATCACGATGTGATTTTGAGGCTACGACGATCAACGATTCATTGTTAGGGTGTTTGACTGAAATGGGTAGAAGCTGCCCCTTTGTTTTTTCTTCAAAAAATCCTTTTTCCTCTAACGGCTGTCCTGTGGCATCAGTGTAAAAAAGCCGTTCTATGGCCGGGGCGTAAACAATTCCACGGGTTGGAACGCCTTCCTCAATTAAAGCAATATTCACAGTGAACTCAGAGGTTTTTTTGATAAATTCTTTGGTACCATCCAAGGGATCGACGATCAAAAATGTTTTGTGCTGCTCCTCTTGCGAGCTTGCCTGCTCCTCCGTCACAATGGGGAGATCAGGAAACGCCAATTTCAAACCAGCAAAAATTATCTGATCTGCAGCTTTGTCGGCTAAGGTGACCGGGCTGTCGTCAGCTTTTGTTTCAAATGAGAGGTGATCTGCATTATAAATATCCATGATCACTTTGCCCGATCTCAAGGAGAGGTCACGCAAAACGCGCGTTAATTTTTCGTAATCCAATGTAAATAACTTTCTGCTATTTTTGGCCCTACTTGACTTTCCCACTTGAAAGTATGCTATTATAGAACATTATTTTTTTGCTTATGCTACTTAATTCACTTTTCAGCAAGGTATTCTGGGTCACATTTCCCATCGGTTATTTAGGTGCTTTTAATGTTTAGAACATATAAATCTCAAAGCTCAGCTGGCTTTGCTTTGAATATATCGTTGCAGATTTTTCATGCCACCGTGCGCAGCATCAGACAAAAACATCGTTCACCAATAGTGGGCTTAATGTCGGAAATGATGCAATCTGCCATGTTGGTCGGTGTCTTTCTAATTTTTTTCCAAGTTCTTGGGCTTAGGGGTTCGGCGCTTCGCGGCGATTTTGTGATTTATATCATGAGTGGAATTTTCCTTTTCATGACCCATAATAAGGCTGTCGGAGCCGTTGCAGGTGCAGAAGGCCCAACCTCTCCAATGATGCAACACGCGCCTATGAACACCGCAATTGCGATCAGCTCAGCAGCTTTGGGCTCTCTTTACTTGCAGACATTATCCATGCTGGTAATTCTATTAATCTACTACGTCGTATTTACACCTTTTGTGATTGATGATCCAGTTGGCGCGTTTTCGATGTTCCTCTTGGCCTGGTTCACTGGCTGTGCTGTTGGGCTTTTAATGTTTGCCATAAAGCCTTGGGCCCCTACGTTCACAACCGTTCTAAGGACCCTCTATCAAAGAGCAAATATGATCGCCTCGGGTAAAATGTTTGTAGCGAACACATTGCCCAGTTTTATGTTGGCGATGTTTGATTGGAACCCGCTATTTCACACAATCGACCAAGCGCGTGGCTTTGCATTTATCAATTACAACCCCCACAACAGTTCGATCATTTATCCAATTAATGTCGGAATTGCTCTTATGGCTCTGGGTCTTATTGGTGAATATTACACGCGAAAAAGGGCATCTTCGAGCTGGGGTGCGAAGAACTAGCCCAAAACTTTCCAAAATGACTGGTAATTTTGCTAAATTTTACCTCTCAAAAGTCTAGCAAAGGTTGCAGGCACCCAACAGCCTGACTATATACACGCAACGCAGATCATGCGCATGAACTAAATTGCTGATTTTGCGACACAAGCGCCAAAAAGGGTTTGTGTCGCGTGTTATTGCCTGAACCTAAGAGGGATAGAAAATATGGCCAAAGTTATCGGTATTGACCTTGGAACCACAAACAGCTGTATCGCGATCATGGACGGATCGCAGCCTCGTGTCATCGAAAACTCTGAAGGCACGCGGACAACCCCGTCAATTGTTGCCTTTACAGATGATGAACGCCTTGTAGGCCAGCCCGCAAAACGGCAGGCTGTAACAAACCCTGATAATACTATTTTCGGTGTTAAGCGATTAATCGGTCGCCGCGATGACGACGCTGATCTTGCCAAAGATAAGAAAAACCTGCCCTTTGAAGTGGTCGATGGCGGGAATGGGGACGCATGGGTTGAAGCAAAAGGCGAAAAATATAGCCCAAGCCAAATTTCAGCGTTCATATTGCAAAAAATGAAAGAAACCGCCGAAAGCTATCTTGGCGAAGAAGTCACGCAAGCAGTGATCACCGTTCCAGCGTATTTCAATGACGCTCAGCGTCAGGCAACAAAAGACTCTGGTAAAATTGCTGGCCTTGAAGTGCTACGCATTATCAATGAACCAACTGCAGCCGCGCTCGCCTATGGATTGGATAAAAAAGAAACAAAAACCATAGCGGTTTATGATCTTGGCGGCGGGACTTTTGATGTTACCATCCTGGAAATCGACGATGGACTGTTTGAAGTTAAATCCACCAATGGAGATACCTTTCTGGGCGGTGAAGATTTTGACATGCGGATTGTCAATTACCTTGCAGAAGAGTTTAAAAAAGAAAACGGCGTCGATCTGAAAAAGGACAAGATGGCCTTGCAGCGGCTTAAAGAAGCTGCCGAAAAAGCCAAAATCGAATTGTCTTCATCCAATCAAACCGAAATCAACCAACCATTTATTTCAATGGACGGCTCAACCGGCCAACCGTTGCACATGGTTATGAAAATGACCCGAGCCAAACTAGAAAGCTTGGTCAATGACCTCATCAAAGCCTCGATGAAACCCTGCCAAGCAGCGTTGAAAGATGCCGCTCTGAGCACTGACGATATTGATGAGATCGTCTTGGTTGGTGGCATGACACGTATGCCCAAAGTGATCGAAGAAGTAACCAAGTTCTTCGGTAAAGAGCCACATAAAGGGGTCAACCCGGATGAAGTTGTTGCGATGGGCGCCGCCATTCAGGCCGGCGTTTTGCAAGGCGATGTTAAAGATGTGGTTTTGCTTGATGTGACACCATTGTCATTGGGCATTGAAACTTTGGGAGGCGTCTTTACACGACTGATCGACCGTAACACCACAATCCCGACCAAAAAGTCACAGATCTTTTCGACTGCAGAAGATAATCAAAGCGCAGTGACTATCCGGGTCTTCCAAGGTGAGCGGGAAATGGCCACGGACAATAAAATTCTTGGTCAATTCAATTTAGAAAATATCCCACCAGCGCCGCGCGGAATGCCGCAGATTGAAGTTGCCTTTGATATTGATGCAAACGGTATTGTTTCTGTGTCAGCCAAGGACAAAGGCACTGGCAAAGAGCAAACCATCACAATCCAAGCATCTGGCGGTTTATCAGATGATGATATTGATCAAATGGTGCGCGACGCAGAAGAAAACGCAGAATCAGACAAAGAGCGTCGTGAATTGATTGAAGCTAAAAATCAGGCTGAAAGCTTGATCCATTCGACCGAAAAATCAATGGAAGAACATGCCGATAAAGTGGATCCAACAACTATAGAAGCCATTGAACTGGCTATTGTGGCACTGAAGGACGAACTCGAAACCGAAAATGCTTCTAAAATCAAATCTGGGATTCAAAATGTTACGGAAGCTGCGATGAAACTTGGCGAGGCGATCTACAAGGCTGGCCAAAGTGAAGCAGATGACGAACCAATGGCAGCCGATGCTGAAGGTATGGATGATGATATCGTTGATGCCGACTTTGAAGACTTGGACGACGGAAAACGGCAATAACTTCTGTAGTTATACCTAATAAGCCGGCCCAGAACCAATGGGCCGGTTTCTGCGTTTATTGAGGAACTTGATCGATGTCAAAACGTGACTATTACGAGGTATTAGGCCTATCAAAGGGCGCCTCGGCGGATGAGATCAAAAAAGGTTACCGTGCCAAAGCTAAAGAGTTGCACCCAGACCGAAATTCTGACAATCCCAACGCAGAAACCATGTTTAAAGAAGTCAACGAAGCCTACGATGTGCTCAAAGATGCAGATCGCAAGGCAGCTTATGACCGCTATGGCCACGCCGCATTTGAAGGTGGTATGGGTGGTGGTGGCCGCCCCGGTGGCGGGCCGGGCGATTTTTCAAGTGCCTTTTCAGATGTGTTTGATGATCTATTCGGAGACTTTATGGGCGGCGGTCGTGGGAACAGCAGAAATCGCGCATCCCGCGGCTCTGATCTGCGATATAATCTGCAAGTCACGCTAGAAGACGCCTATTCCGGCCTTCAAAAGTCGATCAATATTCCCACCTCTGTAGAGTGCGGGTCTTGTAATGGCACAGGCGCAGAAGGCGGATCGGAACCGACCACTTGCCCAACCTGCTCTGGGATGGGAAAAGTGCGCGCGACTCAAGGTTTTTTCACTGTCGAAAGAACCTGCCCAACCTGTTCAGGCATTGGGCAAATGATTAAAAACCCCTGCAAAAAATGTGGCGGCCAAGGTCGGGCGGAAAAAGACCGCGCGTTGAGCGTAAATATACCAGCAGGTGTTGAAACAGGCACGCGTATACGTCTTTCGGGCGAAGGTGAGGCCGGGCTGCGCGGCGGACCCTCAGGCGATCTTTATATTTTTATTGAAGTTCGGGAACACGGTATTTTTCAACGCGAGGGGGGCAATCTATTCTGCCGTGTGCCTGTCTCGATGACATCGGCTGCTTTAGGTGGTGATATTGAAGTGCCCACAATTGACGGTGGGCGCAGTCGGGTAAAAATCCCATCGGGCAGCCAATCAGGACGACAAATGCGGCTCCGAAATAAAGGGATGCCTTCGATCAAATCATCACAAATCGGGGATATGTTTATCGAACTTGCGATTGAAACTCCGGTCAACCTGACATCGCGGCAAAAGGAACTTCTGCGCGAATTTGAAGCAATGTCCGAGGACAATAACCCGGAAAGCAAAAGCTTTTTTTCGACCGTTCGCTCTTTTTGGGATACGATGAAAGGCTAATCTTACTGCAAAGCAGGTTGGCACTGTTAACCCTGCATTAATGCACATCACCGAAAAAGAAATGATGGAGCATGAAAGCGATGCAGACGAAGCCGAATTACCACTATTTTTGCAAGGTGAAATGTCGCCTTTTCTAAAAGGCGGCGCTAAACTTCCCTCCTATATAAAAGGTCATCGCAAACGCCTTCGGCATCGTTTTATGGATGGTGGGGCTTCGGCTGTACCTGATTATGAATTGCTTGAGTTGGTTTTATTTCGCGCCATTCCGCGCCGTGACGTTAAGCCATTGGCGCGTGCTTTGTTGGATCAATTTGCAGATTTCAATGGGGTTCTTTCCGCTCCTTTTGATCGCTTGAGTACAGTGCCAGGGGTTTCGTCAGCCGTTTTTGAGGAACTTAAAATAGTAGAAGCTGCTGCGCACCGGTTGGCCAAGGCAAAAATCATTGGGCAGCCGGTTTTATCGTGCTGGGACGCGTTGCTTTCCTATTGCCAAACAACACTCGCCCATAGGTCTATTGAGGAATTTCGTGTGCTTTTTTTAGATCGCAAGAACAACCTTATTGCCGATGAAAAGCAAGGCAGCGGCACAGTAGACCATGTTCCAGTTTATCCTAGGGAAATCATTAAACAGGCCTTGCAGCTGAATGCGTCAGCTTTAATTCTTGTGCACAATCATCCCTCTGGCGACCCCACACCCTCGTCTGAAGATATCAAGATGACCGATGAAATTGTGACAGCATCAGCTATATTGGGGCTTACTGTTCATGATCACCTGGTGATTGGAAAATCTTCCGAATTTAGTTTTCGGTCAGAGGGGCTATTACCCTAAAGACCATTGGCAAACCTGACTAAGTCAGCAAAGTCGTTAATTTGCGCTATTGAACTGGATATGGTTATGGATAGGCTGCATCCACTAAATTGACTTTTCCCCAGTGAAAGCCTTGCGCCCGAAGCCCATAACTTCCATATACAATTGAATTATAGGAGATATCTATGGCGGACGATACCTTTCCCGGATGGCATGGAACTACGATTATTGGCGTTAAAAAAGGTGCCAAAGTTGTGATCGCGGGTGATGGGCAAGTATCCCTTGGCCAAACAGTGATTAAAGGAACTGCCCGTAAAGTGCGCAAGCTTTCGCCCGGTGGGTATGAGGTTATTGCCGGTTTTGCTGGCTCAACAGCTGATGCCTTTACACTTCTTGAACGGCTTGAAGCAAAGCTAGAAGCAACACCCGGACAACTGGCCCGTGCGTCTGTGGATTTGGCCAAAGACTGGCGCACAGATAAGTACCTTCAAAAACTCGAAGCCATGTTGATTGTTACTGATGGCACTCAGCTCATGGTTATTACAGGAGCTGGAGATGTGCTTGAGCCCGAACATGATGTGGCGGCAATAGGGTCGGGTGGAAATTACGCATTGGCAGCGGCTCGCGCGATGATGGAAAGTGATAAAGATGCAGAAACGATTGCGCGCGAAGCCATGGCCATAGCAGCAGACATTTGTGTGTACACGAATGGCAAGTTAACGGTTGAGGAATTGTCACAATGACTGATTTGACCCCAAGGGAGATTGTGTCCGAGCTAGATCGCTTTATCATTGGTCAAAAAGACGCAAAACGAGCGGTTGCTGTGGCTCTTCGATCACGCTGGCGGCGCAAACAACTGGATGTGAATCTTCGAGATGAGGTTTTTCCAAAAAATATCTTGATGATCGGCCCAACAGGCGTTGGCAAAACGGAAATCAGTCGTCGGCTGGCAAAGCTCGCCAGAGCACCATTTATCAAGGTTGAGGCCACAAAATTTACAGAAGTGGGATACGTTGGGCGCGATGTTGAACAAATCATTCGTGATTTGGTAGACAGTGCGATCGCCATGATCCGCGAGCAAATGCGCGAGGATGTCCGCGTAAAAGCCGCCCGTGCAGCAGAAGACCGCGTCATTGAGGCAATAGCTGGGACAGATGCACGCGAGTCAACACGCGAGATGTTTCGGAAAAAATTACGTGCTGGTGATTTGGACAGCCATGAAATTGAGCTTGAGGTCTCCGATACCAGCAACCCGATGTCAATGCTTGATATTCCCGGTCAACCGGGTAGCCAAATGGGCATGATGAATTTAGGTGATATTTTTGGCAAAGCCTTTGGGCAACGCACGAGAAAACGCAAGATGCTTGTTTCTCAAAGCCATGACGTTTTGGTAGGCGAAGAAGCCGATAAATTGCTTGATGATGAAGCCGTCACCCGGCTCGCGCTTGAGGCGGTTGAACAAAACGGTATCGTGTTTCTTGATGAAATTGACAAAGTGTGTGCACGCAGCGATGCGCGGGGCGCGGAAGTTAGTCGCGAAGGTGTTCAACGTGATCTATTGCCACTTATTGAAGGCACAACCGTCAGTACCAAACATGGGTCTGTAAAAACTGACCATATCCTGTTCATCGCCTCTGGGGCTTTTCATGTTGCCAAACCTTCAGATTTGCTGCCTGAACTGCAAGGGCGTTTACCAATCCGCGTTGAGCTACGGGCTTTAACCGAAGCTGACTTTGTTCGTATTTTAACAGAAACAGACAATGCGCTTACACTGCAATACACTGCGTTAATGGCCACCGAGGGTGTAGAAGTGACCTTCGTTCAAAACGGCATCTCAGCACTTGCGAAAATAGCAGCGCAGGTTAATCATTCTGTGGAAAACATTGGCGCGCGCCGGCTTTACACAGTACTAGAACGCGTGTTTGAAGAGCTGTCTTTTGCAGCACCAGACAAACCTGGTGAAAAAATTACGGTTGATGCAGGTTTTGTTGAAGCCCATATTGGCGATCTTACCAAGAATATGGATCTTAGCCGTTACGTTTTATAATTAATTGTCTTTTGGTTTTTTTTATATAAAATAGAGATAAGCTCATGCCAAAATACATTCTCTAATTTTTCCAGTTTATGTTTTTTGATTTAAGAGGTTTTGTTATATACCATGGAAATTTCAATTAATTACATACGCCCAGAGGGCGATCCACGCAGTGGTCCGGCCAAAATTGGTTGGCTATTTGATAAACCGCTTTCCTCGATTGTCTATTTTCCGCCAGAGCGATTGCGATCAGCCGACGTCAATCGATCTCATGCAAAATCTGCATCACGCTGCCCAGCGATAATAGGACTAGAACATCGATATGTTATGGTACGCTGTCCTTTTGATCTTCACCTTGGATTTGATCGCGATAAAAATGGAAAACCCCTCCTAAAAAATCTGTTGGGCGATAAAACTCCAGTCCGACGCTCTAAGCTAAATAATTTACTGACTGTCGTTGCAGAAAGTGAATGGAGGTATGCAGATCGTCCGATCATTCAACTTAGCCTTCCCTATCTTTTCATCGCTGATGAGCCTGTGTTCATATCCCAAGTATCACCTTTTTTACATTATCAAGACTCTGATCCTCTTCCGGGGACGATTTTTGGGGGTCGTTTTCCAATAGATATCTGGCCACGGCCGTTAATGTGGGCTTTTGAGTGGCACAACACAGATAAACCGATCCGATTAAAACGCGGCCAACCGCTTTTTTACTGTCAGTTTGAGCTAGATAACCCCGAACGCAGTTTTCAAGTTGTTGAGGCTGAACGAACACCAGAGCTTGAAAACTATCTTTTGCAAATTTCGGCTGCAGTTAACTACGTTAATCAGACGTTTAGTTTATTCAAGGCGGCTCGTGAGGTTCGTCCTAAGACTTTGCTCACGCCGTTAAAGCGGTGACTAGTTTAGGTCAGCCTGCTGTTAGAGCCGAGTGATTTGGTATGTCTTGATATATTTGATTGATCATTTAAGAGAGATATTTTTTTCATGGGTCTTTATTAGGTTTGGCGGTGACTTACTCTCCCACGCCTTAAGACGCAGTACCATCAGCGCAACGGCACTTAACGGCCGGGTTCGGAATGGAGCCGGGTGTTTTGCTCGTGCTATGGCCACCAAACCGAATAAAGATCCATGATATCAAAGTGTTGTCCAAGTCAGGTAATATTTATGGGTTGGTATGCTTTATTGACCGTAAAATCAGTATTTTAGTCTGACTGTTACTGGATCAAATCAAGCCTATCGGGCCATTAGTACCGGTCAACTGAACGCATTGCTGCGCTTACATCTCCGGCCTATCGACGTGGTGGTCTACCACGGCCCTCAGGGATACCTTGTTTTGAGGGGGGCTTCCCGCTTAGATGCCTTCAGCGGTTATCCTGTCCGATCATAGCTACCCTGCACTGCTGCTGGCGCAACAACAGGTCCACCAGTGGATCGTTCACCCCGGTCCTCTCGTACTAGGGGCAACTCCTCTCAAGTATCCTACACCCACGGCAGATAGGGACCGAACTGTCTCACGACGTTCTAAACCCAGCTCACGTACCTCTTTAAACGGCGAACAGCCGTACCCTTGGGACCTGCTCCAGCCCCAGGATGAGATGAGCCGACATCGAGGTGCCAAACACTGCCGTCGATATGGACTCTTGGGCAGTATCAGCCTGTTATCCCCGGCGTACCTTTTATCCGTTGAGCGATGGCCCTTCCACTCGGGACCACCGGATCACTATGGCCGTCTTTCGACTCTGCTCGACTTGTCAGTCTCGCAGTCAGGCTGGCTTCTGCCATTGCACTCAACGAGCGATTTCCGACCGCTCTGAGCCAACCTTCGCGCGCCTCCGTTACTCTTTAGGAGGCGACCGCCCCAGTCAAACTACCCGCCACGCAGGGTCCCGGATCCGGATAACGGACCGCGGTTAGACATCAAAAGTGCGAAGGGTGGTATCTCAAGGGTGGCTCCACAGAAACTAGCGTTCCTGCTTCAAAGCCCACCACCTATCCTGCACATCACAATTCTGATGCCAGTGCGAAGCTGTAGTAAAGGTGCACGGGGTCTTTCCGTCTAACCGCGGGAAGCCTGCATCTTGACAGGCAATTCAATTTCGCTGAGTCTACGTTGGAGACAGCGGGGAAGTCGTTACGCCATTCGTGCAGGTCGGAACTTACCCGACAAGGAATTTCGCTACCTTAGGACCGTTATAGTTACGGCCGCCGTTTACCTGGGCTTCAATTCGGAGCTCTCACCCCTCCTTTTAACCTTCAGGCACCGGGCAGGCGTCAGACCCTATACGTCGTCTTGCGACTTCGCAGAGCCCTGTGTTTTTAGTAAACAGTCGCCACCCCCTGGTTTGTGCCCCCAGCCAATACTTGCGTAGAAACTGGGCCTCCTTCTCGCGAACTTACGGAGGTATTTTGCCGAGTTCCTTCAACGTAGTTCTCTCAAGCGCCTTGGTATGCTCTACCAGTCCACCTGTGTCGGTTTAGGGTACGATCTCATGGAGGGCTATTTCCAGGGACTGATCAGCGGCCTGCCCAATCCGATAAGGGCAAACAACCTTCACAATCCGTCACTTCCTCCTGGCCCAGGAATATTAACCTGGTTCCCATCGCCTACGCCTTTCGGCCTCGGCTTAGGGGTCGGCTTACCCTGCTCAGATTAGCTTTAAGCAGGAACCCTTGGACTTTCGGCGAGAGTGTCTCTCACACTCTTTGTCGCTACTCATGTCATCATTCTCACTAGTGATCTCTCCACCGGATGCCTTACAGCCCGGCTTCACAGAAAATACCTTATCCTCCAAGG
>CP046865.1:3607500-3659197 GCA_039640505.1 Rhodobacteraceae bacterium Araon29
CATTAACCCGGCAAAATGGGTTTCCGGGCTTCACCGCGCTGCAGCAGATTATGGTGCACTTGTTCAGGGCAACACAGCTGTTCTCGGCCTGCAAAAATCACAGCGTGGCTATTTGGTCAAGACCACACGAGGTGTGGTCAAAGCCAACAAAATATTGCTTGCAACCAATGGATACACACCCCCCCAAATGGGCGCATTGCGCCGGCGGGTGTTTCCGGTTCCTTCCTTTATAATCAGCACTGATGAACTTGGCCGTGACCGTATCCGTCAGCTATTCCCAAGCGATATGATGGTTGTCGAGTCGCGCACCCGTCATTGCTATTACCGTCCAAGCCCGGACAAAACCCGCATTATTTTTGGCGCGCGCGCTGCCATGTTTGACGCACCCGAGGCACTTGTAGTGAGCCAGTTGCGCAAATTGCTAGGTCAGATTTTCCCACAATTGCGACAGGTTAAAATTTCTCACAGTTGGCGCGGATTTACCGGATTTACATTTGAATTTATGCCGCATGTTGGGCAAATTGACGGGGTTTGGCATGCCGCAGGATATTCCGGCAATGGCAATACATTAGCACCATGGTTGGGGCATAAGGCGGCGCTGCAAATGATCGGCGATCCTGCAGGTGAAACCGCATTTTCCCATACAGAGTTGAAAACAAGGTGGTGGTATCATAATCGGGCCTGGTTTTTGCCCTTTGTCGATGTGGCCTATCGGAGCCGGGATTTTTGGAATGATTGGAACCGGACTTAGCAGTGCTGGCAATTGAGCCAAATTCCATGATTTATTTTCTTATGACCGGTCCAAAGCTCAACTGTGAATGGCTCAAGCACGAGCAAGTTCTGGATGCAAGTATGCCTTAGGATAGGGCATCGGGCGCAAAGGGCCAATGGGAACAGCAGTGTTTCCAGACCGGCCAAAATAGCCCTGGCGACAATGTTCCAAAGAGCTGCTCTGCGACACGCCCGGCAGAGCGTAAACGCGGCAAAGCCAGCGCCAAAGGTTTGGATAATCCAAAATTTTCGCGCCATTAAGCTTCATACGAAGATAGTAAATTGGATCATGGCGATAAAGAGTTGGGAAAAGGCGCAAATCGGCTTCGGTAAACCTTTCCCCCGTCAAGAACGGCCGCCCATCTGCAAAAGCAGTGTCAAGCGCGGCGAGCAAGTCAAAATATGCCTTAAATGCTTTTTCATAAATGGCCTGATCCGAAGAAAACCCCGCCTTGTACGCCCCATTGTTGATGGCATTATAAATACGGTCATTCCAGTTTTCTATTTCGGCCCGCAGGTCAGCATCACAGGGATAAAGGTTTGGTCTTTCCGCATCAGATAAAGCGCTGCCAAGCGCGGCTGACCACTGATTGAGCATTCGGATTATCTCGGCGCTTTCGTTTGACACAATGCCTCGGCTTTGCTTGTCATAAAGGATCGGGACCGACCGTTCATTTGAACCCTCTGCGGCATAAATACCCCGAATAAACCGATAGCTTTGACCGGTTGCGGTTTCTGCAGTGCACTCCAGCAGTGGTTCGCCTGTCAATGTTGCGGCACGCTCAGGTGCGAATTGCCAGTGATTGGGTCCGGCGGGATCTTCTTCGCCGGTACGGTTTGGAAACAATACGTCCAGTGTGATACTGCGCTGCAATCCAAGTATATTGCGCGCCAATGTCACTCTGTGGCACCAAGGACAATTGAGCGCCACAAAAAGGTGATACCGATTTGGTTCAGCAAGAAAATCCATATCACCGACCGCGTGTCGACAGCCACTGACACCGCGCACAAATTCCCCCTTTCTACGGCGATCTTGTGCGGCGGTTTGGTCTTCTTCAACAGATGTTTAGGAGTGAGTTTCAGCCAAAGGTTTCTCCATATTTTTGCTTGTGAGCTGCGCGGTATTTTTGGCGCCTAGCTATTGAGTCTCTGCCAGTTTAACCAACTCGCTGTTTCTTAATTTTTTTTTCGAATCTACGTCTCAACCCTTCAGAGTTTCTCTGATTTCAGTGTCTGTCACGTTCGTGAAATTCAATTTTCGTTTCAATATGCTCAATCAGCCACGGTTGTGCGGCGTTGTAAAATCAGTGTCTGGTCCTGTTGGAACGATTCGTGATGGATTTATGGAGGTATGGCTTTCATAATAGTGCCGTTTGATATGCTCCATATTGACTGTTCTGGCGATACCAGGCTGTTGATAAAGATCGCGTAGGTAATTCGACAAATTCGGGTAATCTGCAATCCGGCGAATATTACATTTGAAGTGGCCAACATAAACTGGATCAAACCGGATTAGGGTGGTGAATAACCGCCAGTCTGCTTCAGTAATCTGCGCACCAGTTAAATAGCGTTTTCGCAATAAAATATCTTCGAGCCAGTCTAAGGTGTCAAACAGAGGCGTAATCGCTTCTTCATAGGCTGCTTGTGTGGTTGCAAACCCACAGCGATAGACACCATTGTTCAAAGTGTTGTAAATGCGCTCATTCAGAGTATCAATTTCTGACCGCAAATGTTCAGGATAATAATCCCCCTGCGCCGAGCCAACCTCATCAAAAGCCGTATTGAACATGCGGATAATTTCTGGAGATTCGTTTGAAACAATTGTTTTTGTGTGCTTGTCCCAAAGCACCGGCACGGTTACACGGCCCGAATAGTCAGGCTTGGCTTGGGTATAAACCTGATACAGAAACTGCGCTCCATTTACCGTATCTGGCGCAACACCATCGCCAACATCAAAGGTCCAACCGTTCTCGGCCATATACCAATGAACGACGGATACCGAAATCATCTTCTCAAGCCCTTTGAGTGCCCGAAAAATCAAAGTACGGTGGGCCCAGGGGCAGGCTAAAGAAACATAAAGATGATAGCGCCCTATCTCAGCTTTAAAACCACCCTTTCCACTTGGTCCTGCCCTCCCATCGGTGGTGACCCAATTGCGAAACTGTGGTGCTTTGCGAACGAAACGGCCATTTGTTGATTTGGTGTCATACCATTGATCAACCCATTTTCCTTCTTGGAGTAAACCCATCTTTAAATCCTTGGTTTAGTGGTCTTTTGGCTTGATAAAGCGGTTGTTGCGAAGATCCGTAAACGCTTGATGTAATTCTTCGCGTGTGTTCATAACAATCGGACCGTGCCACGCGACAGGCTCTTGTATGGGAGTGCCAGCCACCAATAAAAACCGGATGCCTTCTGGTCCAGCTTGCACAACAAGCTCATCCCCAGTTCCAAATTGTACCAACGTCCGGTTGCCCGACATATCGCGTATGTTTAGCTCTTCACCGTGTACTTCTTTTTCCAAAAGAACCCCTTGCGGCGTTGAAGCGTCTGCAAATTTACCCGCGCCTTCGAAAATATAGGCAAATGTATTTCGGTAAGTATCAACCTTAAAGGCTTTACGGCGATTGGCTGGAACGGTGACATCAAGGTAAAGTGGATCAGCCGCGACGCCATCTACGGGGCCGCGTTGACCCCAAAACGCGCCTGTTATCACTTTGACCTGGGTGCCATCATCATCGATAATCTGTGGAATTTCTTTGCCCTGTACATCCTGATAGCGCGGCGTGGTCATTTTAAGGCTGCCGGGTAGATTGGCCCATAGTTGAAAGCCATGCATTTGTCCGTTTAGGTTACCACTTGGCATTTCTTGATGCATGATACCTGATCCCGCAGTCATCCATTGAATGTCTCCGGCCCCCAGCGTTCCACTATTGCCCAAGCTATCGCTGTGCTCAACTGAGCCGCTTAGCACATAGGTGATGGTTTCAATGCCGCGATGCGGATGCCATGGAAAGCCTCCAGCATAAGCATCTGGAGTTTCGTTGCGAAAATCATCAAAAAGTAGAAAAGGATCATGCTTTTTTGGCTCGTTAAAGCCAAAAGCCCGATGCAGATGGACTCCAGCCCCTTCTAAGGTCGGGCTCGCACTGCTTGTTGAAATAGCTGGTCTAATTGACATGATCACGCTCCTTTACTTTTCCACACCCCAAGAAGTAAGGCCTTGGTACTAGATTGCGAGTTCCAATAATGTGACGTCAGTGTTTTAATGATTGATCCTCATTTTCACGTCTTTGAAGTTAGACATTTAGTCTGTGTGGTTGAGTATTCCAGGTTTTTATGATTAGAATAAGATATAAAAAAAGTTACATATGGTGCTAATTAGGAGAACAGTTTGGGACAGATGGAGGATTTGCGACTATTCACCTTTGTCGTAGAAAATAGAGGCATTTCAAAAGCTGCGGACAAGTTAAATATTGCAAAATCGGCTGTTAGTAGGCGACTAAACCTTTTGGAAGAGCGGTATTCTGCCAAGTTGATTGATCGTGCCCCTGGCCGTTGGGATGTCACCGAGGTCGGAAGAGAACTATATCAACGCGCAACGCGGACGGTGAACGACTTCGAAGAAATTGAAGCAGACTTTAAAAGTACCCACACCGATATTTCCGGTCCATTAGCAATCTCAGTTCCACGAGAGTTTGGTATTTCCTTCCTTAGCAAGGTGTTCACCGATTTCAAAAGTAAATATCCTGAAATTCAACTGACTGCTGACTTTGACGATCGGATTATTGATCTCGATCGCGATAATTATGATTTTGCTGTTCGCATCACACCAAACGTAGATAAAAAGCTGATACTGGAAAAAATCGGAGTTGTGCGACATTATCTTTGTGCATCCCCAAACTATCTAAAGGAAAATCATACTCCAAAAACACTTGGTGATTTACAAGCTCATAGCTTGCTTCATTTCGGAACTGCCAAGCGCGGAATGTGGAGTTTTAAACATGAAGATCGAAAAAAAGAGGAGGTTTTTGAGTTTTCGCCAGCCCTAAATAGCAACAGTGGACAATTTTTGTTTAATGCAACTGTGCAGGGCCAAGGCATTGCAAATTTGCCAGATTTTATTTTAGGAAACGCGTTTGAGACGGGTCAACTCGTTGCTATTTTGCCTCGATATCAAATTGCAGATTACTCGATTTGTTTGCTACGGTCAGAGCATCGGCGCATGAATCGCCGAATGTGTCTGTTTTCAAAGGAAATAAAAGTAGCTTGCAGTCATTTCTAATTCCACAATCTAGTATATGGTTTAACCTAAAAGGTTTCTATTTTGAGAACTTAAAGTTCAAAATTTGAGGTATTTGCAAAACAGTTTGTATAGCGGAACGTTGCAAATATTCAGGGATCTCAAAACACTCCTGTTAAATAGCTAAATGTGGTTATATTTTATCTATCTGAAATACACATTATTTGTGGTGTGGCAACGGATCTTAACCTCCCTATTTTAACGCGCTTATAAAGCTAAAAAACCAAAGAGTGAAAAGATCAAATTAATAATCACCAGTTCTTTGCTAGAGATCATTATGTCGTTAGCTGACACTGTGAGTGCCGGACTAATTCAAATTAACCGCAAGTCTTTGCACCATGTCCGATGGTGCACGATTGAGGGCAAGAAAAACCGTCGATAATGACATTTGTGGGTGTTCAGATGATCCAATGTTTGCAAAACCTAGACAAGCAATAGATAAAATACACAGAAGTAAGTTCAGCCTTGGTTGGGAAGGACACAAAGTGAAACAGAACTGGTCATATTACACGACATCCGTTGCCCATAAAGATAAAAAGTATTCCTCGCATGAGCATTTGAACGAGATGGGATCCAAAGGTTGGGAACTGGTCTCGGTTGTTGCCCATGCCGATGACGGCGTAAGTGTATTTTATTGGAAACAACAAAATCTAAGTATTCATGAACATGAATCTGATTTTGAAATTGAACCTGTGCTTGAATCACAAAGCGACATAAACATCTCGGTGCCTGATGAACCCGAGCCACAAGAAGATACCACTAAGCCTTTTGAACCCGCAAAGATTGCCTTTGAGATTGGTGATCAAATTCCTGACTTCAAATTGCGCTCAACCGATGGGACATATTTTTCAACATCAAATCTAACAAAGAAGACCGTCTTGTACTTTTATCCAGCAGACGGCACAGAATATTGCACCATTCAAGCCAAAGGCTTTTCAGCTGTATATGAAACTATGACTGATATGGGTTTGGATATCATTGGAATATCGCCAGATGATATTGAGGCACACAACAGATTCAAAAATGACGAAGGCATCCCGTTTCATCTATTATATGACGAGGCTTCAAGAGTTTGTTCCACCTTCGGCTTGTTACAGAATCCGCCACCAGATGATAGATACCCAATGAGAACGACGTTTTTGATAGACACCGATAAAATAATCCTAGGTCTCTGGAATGATGTGGATGTTTCCACACACTCAGATGATGTCGTATCATTTGTCTTAGATGTGTTGGAAAAAGCTAACTAAAAGCCTTTTTTAATTTAACTGAACTCAATAGACCCATGCCATCCATTAAAATGGAACACGTAATTTCTATGCTTACCATAAAGCATGTGAACCTCAGCATTTCTTTGTATACTAAGTCATAAGTTCTTTAAGGTTTTTGGCATGATCTAAATTATAATTATGGCTTAACACGCATATGCAAAGCACTTAAGGTAAAGACCCATAGCCTAAAAAGGGTTGATAAAGCTCCGAGGACATCGAACACTTGATGTGGAGGCAAAATATTGATTTCTAAAAGTACTAATAATGAGAATGTTGTTAAATGACTTTGGTGGCGGCCCCTGAAGGACTCGAACCCTCAACCTGCCGATTAGAAGTCGGCTGCTCTATCCAGTTGAGCTAAGGGGCCGCAAGTAGATAATGCCTGATAAACCGATTACGAACGGAATTCAAAACCTAAAACTCAAGTTTTCAATTTTGTTTGCTATTAACTGATCGATTGGTGCAAGCTTTGCAAAAGCTACGCACCAAAGGCGCTCGACAATGCCACAGCCCCCAGTTTTTGATCTTGATCCGGATGTATTTCATAGCAATCCATATCCGATCCTTAAAAACTTGCGTGCTAAAGCACCAATTGCGTTTGTGCCGGCTTTGAATGCCATTTTAATCACCCGACGTGATGACATTTTTGCCCTTGAGAAGCAGATTGATGTCTTTTCTTCGGACCAACCTGACGGATTGATGACAAAGCTGATGGGCCAAAATATGATGCGTAAAGATGGCGCTGAGCATTTGGCAGAGCGCAAAGCTATATTTCCAACAGTTTCGCCAAAGACTGTTCAAAACGTATGGCGAAAAGCATTTCAGCGGGCCACGACTGCTGTTCTTGATGGCATTATGCCAAACAGCACAAGCGATTTGGTCACGGATTTTGCTATGCCAGTTTCAGCAGAAGCCCTCAAGGCAATGACCGGTCTAGTGAATATGAGTTGGCAAGAAATGGATCGGGTCAGTCAAGGCATGATCGACGGGTGCGCCAATTATTCGGCAAGCCTGCAAGTAGAGGCCCGATGTAACGAGTGTACCACATCGATAGATCGCCACATTGATCAAAGAATGGCTTCTGGATTTCTTGAAGATGATCTTTCGTTACTTGCTGTGCAACTCCGCGCGGGTTTAAGCCTTGAGCAAACCAGAGCAAACATCAAACTTGCGATTTCAGGAGGCCAAAATGAACCTCGCGATGCTATTGCAGGTCTTGTTTGGGCGCTTTTAAAGCACCCAAACCATCTTGCTGAACTTATTGCCGGCGCACTTAGCCATATACAGGTCTTTGAGGAATACTGCCGCTGGATTGCTCCTATTGGAATGTCGCCACGAAGAGTGGCAAAAGCATATAGCTATAAAGACTTGCAGTTTAACCCTGAACAAAGGGTTTTTTTCATGTTTGGATCTGGAAATCGCGACGAAGAAGCATTTGAAAACCCTGATGTCTTTGATCCTCATCAAGACAATTCAAAGGCCATTACATTTGGTGCTGGTCCTCATTTTTGTGCTGGGGCATGGGCCAGCAAATGCCTTATTGCAGAAGTTGCGATACCGATGCTTCTTAGACGGTTTCCTAGCTTAAAAATTGCCGGCCCTGTTGAATTTTCTGGCTGGGCATTTCGTGGGCCAACCTCTGTTCCAGTGGTGTGGCGGAAATAGATGTTTATATTTTTTTCCAGTTTCGCTTTTACTTAACCAGAAGATTGTTTAGAGCTTTTCTATGATGTGGACCATTCCAAATATACTGACTGTCCTGCGGTTGTTGGCAGCGCCAGGTGTGGCCGTGATGTTTTTGTATTTTACCAGACCTTATGCTGATTGGTTCGCACTCTTATTGTTTGTCTCAGCCGCAATTACGGACTGGTTTGATGGATTTCTAGCGCGCGCTTGGAAGCAAGAAACAAAATTGGGCACCATGCTAGATCCAATTGCTGACAAAGCCATGGTTGTCATCGCCTTGATGATTATTGTCGGGTACTCAAGCATGTCACCATGGTTGGTTTTGCCAGCGACAGTGATTTTGTTTAGGGAAGTGTTCATATCCGGGCTTCGGGAATTTCTGGGGGATACCGCCGGAATTCTTAAAGTCACAGTTTTGGCAAAGTGGAAAACTACGGCCCAGATGGTCGCCATTTCTTTTCTGTTCTCACAAGGGGTCTTTGAGCACTATCTCATCATGTCATCTATCGGCATGGATCAAGACGCTATTGCCTCTGTTCTGGATGGCGGCATTGATGACGAAATGGGTCTGCGCTGGAAATTCCATGCTATGGTATGGTCCGGAAATATTGGTCTTGGCCTGTTATGGATTGCTGCAGCTTTGACATTAATGACCGGGTTTGATTATTTCTCAAAGTCATTGCCTTTTTTAAAGGACGACACGTGATGAGAGTACTCTACTTTGCTTGGCTGCGAGAGCGTATTGGACTACCTGCCGAAGACATTGAAACATCGGCACAAACCGTAGAAAATCTTGTTCAAGAGCTTAGAAGTCGTGCGCCACGTTATGAGGCCGCTTTTTCTGATCTTAGTGCTGTCCGCTGTGCGATTGATCAAAACCTTGTCTCGTTTGACGCCCCGCTCGGTGATGCAAGAGAGGTTGCATTTTTTCCACCCATGACGGGCGGCTGATCATGGATGTAAAAATACAAGAAGCGGCTTTTGATGTTGGCGCCGAGATCAATGCGTTTTCTCAGCGTCATACCAAAATGGGCGCGATTACGACCTTTACGGGCATCGTACGCGATAATGACGACGAGACCCTTCAAGCAATGGAGATTGAACATTATCCAGGGATGGCCGAAAAAGCCATTTCAGAAATTATGCAGACCGCGGTCAAACGATGGTCACTGGGCGATGCTTTGGTTATTCATCGCTATGGCACACTTGCACCTGGCGAGATCATCATGATGGTTGCCACCGCCGCTATCCACCGAACAGACGCATTTCAGGCTGCTGAGTTTTTGATGGACTATTTAAAGTCTCGCGCGCCATTTTGGAAAAAAGAAATCACCAAAGAGGCGGTGACTTGGGTGCCAAGCAGGCAAAATGATGAAGATGCTCTAGACAGATGGTGAGCTAGGTTTTGTCTTGATCTTTGTTCAGCTGTGACTGCAAATCTTCGTTTTCAAGCCGCGCATTGTGCAACCCATCCATAGCTGCCTTTAATTCAGCTTCGATTTGCGCCATCTGACTGGTAAGGTCAGCTTCCCGCTGCTGCATATACGAAACCGCGCTATCGCGGGCTTCCTCTGCATCATTGAGCTCTTGCGCCATACGCTCAAATTCACTGATGTCCGATTTCGCAACCCGCGTAAAGCGAAGCAAAAGCCAATGCGCAAACCAACCCACAGCAAACGTCACAAACAAAACTATGGCAGTTGCGATGATAAATTCAATTCTGTTCATCTAAGGCCTCTTTGGGTTGTGATTGCGGCTCAGTTGGGTCATCTGACTGAAGGTTAGTTTGGTCATTAATAAGGTTAAACTCTATGCGCCGATTGGTTTCGCGCCCATCTTCTGTATCATTAGGCGCAATAGGCTGGCTTTCACCATAGCCTTTTGCAACAAAACTTGACGTCAAAATTCTTCGCCGTTGAAGCTCAACCAGAACCGCCTGAGCACGCGATTGGCTAAGGTTCTGGTTCATCTCTTCGCGTCCCTGACTGTCAGTGTGCCCTGCAATTTCAAGAGGTATCTCACCGCATGTTTTAAAGACGTCTGCCAAGTCATCTAAAAGATTATGTCCTTCAAGATCGACCCGGTCTGAACTGGGCTCAAAATTAATTTTCCGCTCGGCAAGCAATCCATTAATTTGTACAAGACACTCCTGTGCGGATGGTACATATACTTCAATTTTGCGCGGCGGGGCATATTCAACTTTTACTCTAAAGTTGTACCCTTGGGGCAATTTTTCGATCAGTTGATTGGTAATATCAGCCTTGGCCGTTTCGTGTTCTGTGCGTCCCCTAACCTCAACCTCATCCAGAGTAATGGTCACAATGCCTTGTTTTAAAAGCGACAGTGCCTCGACGCCTGCCAACACATAAATTGACCAGTCCTGAGGTAAACTGTCATCTAAACTAAGAGCACTATAGACCGCATCCTGACCAAAACGAGCTTTCGCCAAACTCTCAAATATCTCTTCGTTCACAGCGGTCTTAACCAGTCCACGAAACTGCGCTAAACCTTCAGGGCTCAGTGTGGCAATAAATTCAGCTTGACCAGGCCCAGACGTTGTTTTGGGGTGAGGCAGAATTCCTTGCACGTTGTAAACATCTGGCAGTACATTTTCTAAATCGCCAATAGCTTGATCAAATTCTTGCTGCGGGGTGGCCGCATCGCCCACCAATTTAATCTCTGTGTCAGTAATTGTTAAGCTGCCAGCTGCCAAGCTATCCAAGGCCATTAGAGAGTTTTGGATCGCTTTCGGCCAGTATACATCGGGCATACCCAATCCTATTTGGCAGCTTTGCTTACCCTCAAATGCATAAGCCATTATGCTTTTCAATATCTGACCTTGAATCTCGGCGTCCAGCGCAGAGCATGCTTCAAGACGAAAGCCCTCATTGAGCTTGATAGCGCGGAAAACAAACGGAGAAATAACTGGTCGCGGCACTGATATTTCCAGCAAAAGTACAATCCCTTTGGGTATTGAGCGCCCTAAAGAGGTCTGTAATTTACGTTTTTCCACTAAAGAATCTGCTAGGGTCTCTACCGTTACAGACCCAGCGGAAACCGTGATTTTCGCTATTTCAGTTTCTTTGACGGCCGCAAGTGCAAGGCGAAGGGTGGGCTCCCAATTGACCGGAGACGGATATGCAGTTGCAGTTATCAAATCGTTAACGTGCTTATCCACACCAGCTGCTTTAGCTAATTTTTTCAAGAATCCAGCACGGTCACTGTTTGTCGGCATCAACCCGATAACTGACACCGTTGAGATATTCTTTAAAATTTCTAAGGAAAAATTGGGAGTATACCCATCTGAGCTGTCCAACAAATCTGTTTGATCAATAAGGCGGGCTGCGTCTACAACACTGCCCGCAACACTGATTGCTTGAAATCTTTCAGCTTCATCTTCCGCGTCTCCAATGATAAAAACTTGTAGACCATCAGCTTCTGCATGAGCCCAGGTCAACCCTGCCTCTTTAAAGCTTTGATTGATAGCGTTCTTAGACGCTTCTTCTATAAATCGCACTGAAAAACCTGCTGCCGAAACACACAGACATGCTGCGATAATAAAGCAAACTAGGGGGTAAATCACCCAAAACAGTCGCATACTCATTCCATAGCTAAGAATTCTCTTGGCTTTGATAAAGCCAACCCCTTCATGTTTCAATCATGCGATCAACGCAACTATGAAAAATACAATTGGCAATAATCCTGCATCCCGATTTGATCTAAATATTGTGAGCAAAACTGTTTCGTCCTTTAAGTCTAAGCGCCGAATTTGCCATAAGAGGTGGCTTATGAACGCAAAAACTCCAAAAGTACAAAACACCCTTGGGCCTGCTTCTAGGGCAACAAAAATTGCTGAAACCATTAAAACACCGCTGGTGACCGTAAACCATCGAAGCCAGATCAAGCTATCATCGCCAAACAGCCGCGCTGTCGACTTTATGCCAATTAACGCATCATCTTCTGTATCTTGATGGGCATAGATCGTATCATAAAACAGTGTCCAAGCTATGCCAGCGAAATACAAAAGAAAGGCCGGCCAACCTAGGCCACCACTATGCGCTGCATAGCCGAGCAAAGCGCCCCAATTAAACGCAATTCCTAAGAATGCCTGAGGCCACCAAGTAAATCTTTTGGCAAAAGGGTAGATCGCAACTGGCAACAGAGCGATTACACCAAGAAAAATTGCGGCTTTTTGAAAAGACAATAAAATTAAACCCGCTAAGGCAACTTGAACAAACATCCAAATCAAAGCCTGTTTCACACGTACTTGACCAGACGGTATAGGCCGAAATTTTGTGCGCGCCACTTGTCCGTCTAGGTTTCGATCCGTGATATCGTTCCATGTGCACCCCGCTCCGCGCATCAGCAACGCGCCCATTGCACATCCGACAAATATCCATAAATCAGAAAGCCGTGGATCGTTTTTTTCAAGAATTGCCAATAATAATCCCCACCAACAGGGAAGCAATAATAGCCAGGTTCCAATCGGTCGATCCATTCGGGACAATCGTAGATAGCCTTGCGCCCAAGCCGGGGCTTTTGTATCAACCCAATTTCCTTTAACGGCATCAAAAACTTGAGCACTGGCCTCTGGCTTTGTGTCTCGCTCGGTCATATGTTGGCTTTCATGACAACTAAAATCAGGCTCTTTGTAGATCAACCACTTGGCACAGCGCAATCTGTTGAATTGACGCGCGAGCAAGCGCATTATTTATTTTCAGTTATGCGACTATCCGTAGGGACATCTGTGTCGCTCTTTAATGGCAGGGACGGTCAATGGCAGGCAGAAATAATCGAAGCGGGCAAACGCAAAGGTCTATTGCTTTGTCAAAAACGCACCAAAGCTTTGCAGATGCCGCCAGACCTTTGGTTTATGTTTGCCCCGATTAAAAAATCACGCACCGACTTCATTGTAGAAAAAGCAGCCGAAATGGGCGCAGCGCGCATCTTGCCTATACAGACGGAATTCACCAATTCCGAGCGTATCCGCCGCGATCGCCTACAAGCCCATGCCATTGAAGCTGCGGAACAATGCGGTGGCACCTATGTGCCCAAAGTTGAAGAAATGCGCTCTTTAGAAAGCCTTCTTTCCGAGTGGCCGTCAGACAGACATCTGCTGTTTTGTGATGAGGAAAAAGTAGGTCAAGCCAGCTCTCTTGCGGGTTTTGAAAATGGGCCTTGGGCAATATTAATTGGACCTGAAGGAGGATTTTCCCACACTGAGCGGCAAAAGCTAAATAACCTGACATACGCCCAAAGCATCGCTCTAGGTCCGCGCATTTTACGCGCGGATACAGCAGCCGTTGCTGCATTAACCTTGTGGCAGACACACCTTGGTGATTGGTCATGATCAGACCCGAGGCAAAACGAACGCTTTGGCGATGGCGCGAAGTTTTGTTCGGGATCTCTATTTCCGCTCTGGGCTATCTTTGGGTAGTTTCCTATTTCGGACTTTTGCGATGGCTGGGCATTGTTCTTATAATTGTTGGCGGCGCTCTTTTATTTATTGGGTTTCAACGCGGCCGTTTTCGCAGTGATCAAGACGGTCCCGGCGTACTAAAGGTGGTCGAAGGACAAATCGCATATTTTGGCCCATCAGAGGGCGGTATTGCCGCAATTTCGGACATTAGCCACATTTCTTTGGTGACACGTAACCGCGAGCGCTGTTGGCAATTGGAGCAAAAGGAATTGGCCACAATCTATATCCCTGTCACTGCCAAAGGTACGGATGACCTTTTTGATGCTTTTGCAACATTACCCGGCCTAAAGATCGAAACCATGGTACAAAAATTAACCCAAGACACTTCCAGGTCTATCTTGGTATGGGAGCGCTCAGATATTTCTCGTTCAAAAAATTATTTGCATTGACAGCACCCGTATCCACCCCCACATCTAGCAGCCAGAGCAGAATGGAGTGCCCTTAATGTCTATCCCCCAATCCGGTGAAGGGTTCATTGAGAAACCTGAACAAATGGTTGAATATCTGGCATCGGGTTGCAAGCCTAAATCGGATTGGCGCATTGGCACTGAGCACGAGAAATTCGGATACTGTAAAGATACACTTAAACCTATACCCTATTCTGGCAAGCGCTCGATCCTCACAGTATTAGAGGGCTTACGAGATGAATATGGTTGGGCTCCAATTTTAGAGGCTGGTAACCTCATCGGGTTGAGCAAGAACGGCGCCAATGTTTCGCTAGAACCGGGAGGTCAGTTAGAATTATCTGGCGCGCCACTCGAAACCATTCATGAAACCTGTGATGAGGTGAACACCCATTTGCGTGAGGTAAGATTGGTGGCTGATCGGGTAGGCGTGGGCTTTATTGGATTGGGTGCTGCGCCCACATGGAACCACGAAGACATGCCAGTGATGCCCAAAGGCCGCTACAAGCTCATGACTGATTATATGGACAAGGTTGGCAGCATGGGAAAATCCATGATGTACCGCACTTGCACTGTTCAGGTTAATCTAGATTTTGGCTCTGAGGCCGATATGGTTCAAAAAATGCGCGTCGCATTGGCTTTGCAGCCTGTCGCAACGGCCCTCTTTGCCAACTCTCCCTTTTTTGAAGGTAAACCAAACGGTCATCAAAGCTGGCGCAGCCGCATCTGGCGCGATTTAGATGCAGATAGAACCGGCATGTTGCCTTTCGTATTTGAGGACGGCTTTGGTTTTGAGGCATGGGTTGATTATGCTTTGGATGTACCGATGTATTTTGTCTACCGCGACGGAAAATACTTGAATGCCCTCGGTCAATCTTTTCGAGATTTTTTAAAGGGGCAGTTGCCTGCCCTTCCCGGCCAAATTCCTACCTTGGGTGATTGGGCAGATCACCTAACAACAATTTTTCCAGAAGCGCGCGTGAAACAGTTCATTGAAATGCGCGGTGCGGACGGTGGCCCATGGCGCAGGCTATGCGCCCTTCCGGCATTTTGGGTCGGATTGTGCTATGATCAAACCACATTGGACGCTGCTTGGGACTTGGTCAAAGATTGGGATGCCGAAACAAGAGAGAATTTGCGCGTAGCCGCATCGCAAAATGGTTTGAATGCGTCTGTCGATGGCATCGAATTGTTAGCCTTGTCCAAAGAAGTGGTAGCGCTTGCGCATCAGGGGTTAGAATCGCGGGCGCGCAAAGGTGCCAACGGATTACTAGCAAACGAAACCCATTTTTTGAATGCGCTGCATGACACTTTGGCCTCTGGAAAGTCACCGGCAGATGAATTGATAGAACTTTACAACACTGAGTGGCAACAAGATGTCTCACCTATTTTCGATGCAATGAGTTACTAATAGCAAAGTTACAAACATTCAATTTTAGCTATTAACGTATTGGTTAAGATATCCACCGTATTCTCATCATTGGGTGAAATAGGTGGTGAAATGCAAAGGTCTGACGATTCTGTCGCTCCGATTATTATTAAGCGAAAAACAATTATAAATAGCAGCGCGCACCATGGCGGGGCCTGGAAAGTGGCCTATGCTGACTTTGTAACGGCTATGATGGCATTTTTCATGTTGATGTGGCTCTTGAATGCAACAACAGAAAAACAACGTAAGGGCCTTGCCGATTATTTCAGCCCAACGCTTTCCATAAACCGGACAAGCGGTGGTGGCAGTGAAATGTTTGGTGGGGACTCCGTCGTATCGGTTGAATCTCTGCCTCATCAAGGTACCGGAGTGACATCGCCTCAAACCCCTGATTCATTAGGTGTTCATGGCATCAGTGGCCTGCAATCCAGCGCGCAAAACAGTAAAGCAGATCAGCGCGCGCTGCAAATAGTGCAAGAAAAGTTTATGGGGAAAACCGGAGAAAGTTCTATCGACGATTCTGTTCTTAAACATGTCATTACGCGCATAACCGACGTTGGCTTGATCATTGATATTTATGATCAACCAGGTTCTGTTCTTTTTGATGAGCTCAAATTACCAAGCGACACACTTAAACGTCTTTTAAATATGTTTGTTGAAGCCGCACCCATAGTAACAAATGACATTGCAATCGAAACACATGTGAGTGCTTCTCCGATCGTGCTGCAGGAACACCGAGAATGGAAGACCTCTTTCGAAAGAGCGTCAGCAGTGAGGCTATATCTGGAACAACAAGGGATGGATGCCCAAAGAATTAAAAGGATGACAGGCCATGCCGATCGAAGCCCATTTGCTGGCAACCCGATGGCAAAAAGAAATAACCGCATTTCGCTCATATTCCTGCGAAAAAAAATGCCGTAAAAATTTGACCTATTAGTCTGTTGTTAAAGCAATCGTCTTACCTGTTGCATTGAATATCCCGTTTTGCGACAGAAAGGCGTATTAAATGACTATTTCCTCATCCCTAAATGCTAGCGTTGCTGGTCTTGCGGCCAATGCAACCCGTTTGGCCACAATTGCAGATAATATTGCAAACTCTTCAACATATGGCTACCGCCGCGTCGAAACCGACTTTCACTCTCTGGTGATTGGAAGCAAGGGCGATAAATATTCTGCTGGTGGCGTAAGAACTACGAATAAACGTCTGATAGATGAGGGCGGCGCTCTTATCACAACATCAAATTCAACCGACCTTGCAGTCCGCGGCCGCGGAATGCTACCGGTTTCACGCATCTCGGAAATTTCCGCAGATAATGGCAACAGCACAATGCTACTTGCGACAACCGGATCTTTCCGCACCAACGAAGATGGTCTCTTAACGACCGAATCTGGCTTGGTGCTGATGGGATGGCCAGCGCTTCCGGATGGAACAATTCCAACGTTTCCACGTGATACAAGTGATGGGCTAGAGCCTATTCAAATCAATGTGAACCAGTTTTCTGGCGAGCCAACAACCAAGATGGATATCGCCATAAATTTACCCGCCACTGAAACAGATTCTAACGCCTCCGGAGAAGCAAAAAATACATCCATAGAGTACTTCGATAACCTAGGGCGGTCTGAGAATTTGCAAATTGAATTCTCCCCAACAATTCCTAGTGATGGGTCTTCTAACCAATGGACAATGACCTTTCGAGATACCGCGTCAAATTCTGATATTATTGGGGAATATATCATTGAATTTGAAGATGATCGTACCTCGGGTGGGACATTGAAATCCGTCACAATGACATCTGGCGGTGATTACGACAGCGGCTCCGGATCGTTGACCGTTGCGTTGGCTGGTGGACCATTAGAGATAAAAATTGGAAAAATTGGCGATAACGATGGATTAACTCAACTTTCTGATACATTTGCAAATGTTTCAATTCAGAAAGATGGATCATCCGTCGGAAACCTAACTTCAGTTTCAGTGGATGAGTCCGGTGATGTCTACGCATCTTTTGATACAGGAATATCGCGCCGCATCTATCAAGTTCCTTTGGTAGATTTACCAAACCGAAATGGTCTGGTTGCATTGGACAAGCAAACTTACATGCCATCTCCTGAAAGTGGCAGTTACTTTTTATGGGATGCCGGTGATGGGCCCACGGGCGATATTGTGTCTCATGCCTTAGAAGAATCATCGACGGATGTGGCCGAAGAATTGACGAAAATGATACAAACCCAGCGGTCCTATACATCAAATGCCAAAGTCATCCAGACTGTAGATGAAATGTTGCAAGAAACCACAAATATAATCCGCTAGAACACCCAAAAAGGTAACCCATGTCTATAGGCTCTGCTCTCTCAAATGCCCTATCTGGTTTAGGGGCCGCCGCGAAATCGGCCGAGCTTATATCTTCAAATGTCTCAAATGCTCTCACTCCGGGATATGCAAAGCGGGATTTGATAGTATCAAGCCGCCATTCCTCTCAGGGCGGCGTCAAAATTGATGGTGTTCTGCGTCAAGAAGATACAGTTGTCATCAAGGAGCGCCGTCTGGCAGATGCCAAGAATGAGCAATCATCAGCGCGGTCGCTCTTTTTTGACAACTTGATCAAGTTAATTGGCGAAACAGGTTCGGGGAATACACTTTCGGACGATATATCTAACTTAGAAAGCAAATTAATAGAAGCTTCAGGTCTGCCAAAAGATACAAACCGTTTACGGGCCGTTTTCAATGCTGCAAGCGCTGTAGCCCAGCGCTTCAATAAAATTTCAAATGGAATTCAAAAAGAAAGATTGCAGGCGGACAATACGATAAATGAGCAAGTAAAAGCACTTAATACATCATTAAATGCCTTGAAAAAATTGAACCAACAAATTGTAACTGCACAATCCTTATCAAAGAATACAGCTAGTTTGATGGATAAACGCAATCAACTGCTTGATAAAATTTCCAAAATTTTACCAGTTAAGATCTTTGATCGTGGCGAAGGTAAAATGTCATTGTATTCCACATCTGGCCAGATGCTGCTTGATAGCACTGTTGCAAAGATATCATTCGAGCCAACGAGAAGCTTAAATTCACACTCAGACGTCAAAAAACAAACGCTTTCAAAATTACTGATTGAAGGTCAAGCCAATGTTTCAAATTTTGACCTAAAACTTGCAGGTGGGACACTAGCAGCAGCCTTTGAAATCCGCGATGCTCTCGGACCCGAAATGCAGTCAACACTGGATGATCTAGCAATGAATGTCGCCAAAACCCTAGGTAATTCTGAGATTGACCCAAGTCTTGGGGAAAATGATCCAGGGTTGTTCACTGACCGCGGTGCGAACGCCACTTCAAACAACCTTGCGGGTCTTTCGGCAAGGTTGGAAATTAATGAACGGGTTGATCCAAGCAAAGGGGGTGCGCTTTGGCGTATACGCGAAGGAATAGGCATTGCAAGCTCAGTTGATGAGGGAAGCGCCGATCTACTGGTAAAGCTTGCTGAGGCCCTTGGCCATGAAAGTCCTGGCGCAGGCAGTCAAGAAATGTCTATTTTTGATCAGACTTCTTTCCTGTTATCCGATGTAACACTGCAAAGTGCCGACGCTGAAACTGAAGCAGTCTTTAATTCCAGCTTTCTCAAAGATCTAAAATTGCGTGAACAAAGCCACGCCGTAAATACCGACCAGGAAATGCAGCATCTTCTACAGGTAAAGCAAGCCTTCGCCGCCAATGCCAAAATCATCCAAGCCGCCGATGAAATGCTATCCCTCATATTGAAGCTTAAATAATGACTATATCTGCAACATCCGATTTATCCAAACTGTTGATTTTTCAAGATCGATCCAGTTTACTTAATGCAAAAATAACATCTCTCAATCAGGAACTTATCACCGGCAGGCTTTCTAATCTTGGTCAGGATCGCACAGCACATATTCCCAGAATTCAATATTTAGAGCGCCAAATTGAGATCATATCCGCCTATGAAACTGTTCAAAAGGATGCAAATTCTTATTTTGACCAAGTGGATTTATCTGTCGAAAAAATACAAAATCTAGTTCAGGATGTTGGACAAACACTCATTCAAGACATTGGCTCAAATGCACAAATCTCTCATGCGAAAACTCAAAAAATGACCATGACACTTTTTGAGGGCTTGATCTCTGCTTTGAACCGTAAAGGCCCTAGCGGATTCTTGTTTTCAGGTAGTAAAACCAGTCAATCACCCTTTCCCTTGGCAAAAGATATTATTGAAAAAGTTCAAAGTTTTTCATCAGGCTCTGCGTCAAAAGAGGAGCTTGTGGACAAACTGGATGATTGGTTTGATGGGCCGTCCTCACCGTTCCAGAAAGACATTTACAAAGGCTCTCAAACAGGCATTAAGACTTTTCAAATTTCGCCTGATATGCCTGCTCAGCTTGAACTTCGTGCAAATGATCACCATTTTCGCGATCTTCTCAAAAGCGCTGCTCTTGCTGTTGTTGCCACCACGGCCTCATTATCAAAAAACGAGCAGAAGAGTGCTCTTAAATTTGCCGCTGAAGGACTTCTGAGCGCAAATGACGCATTAATCGAAGTGCGCGCAGAGCTTGGGAGTTTAAAGGAAAAAATTGAAGATCAGGTAACACACGACACAGCTCAACTTGTCACCTTTAAGCAAAGCTATAATGATCTAACAGTTGCTGATCCTTATGAAACTGCCACTAAATTAAAAGCTGCTGAAAACCAATTGGAAAGCCTTTATCTGTTGACTTCACATTTATCCAAGCTTTCTTTCATGGATTATTTTGAATGAAGTGTTTTATGTTCTTTGTTTTGTGCATGGTGTCCTGGGTGCCTTCCGGATTTGCAACGCCCATTCGGATAAAAGATCTTGTTGAATATGAAGGTGTGCGCGCCAATGATCTAATTGGCTACGGTTTGGTGGTGGGCCTTGACGGAACTGGGGACAGCCTGCGAAATGCCCCATTTACAGAAGAAATCATGTCGAATGTTCTTGAGCGCCTAGGAGTGAATATTACCGGAGAGCAGTTTAGGCCAAAAAACGTTGCAGCCGTTTTTGCAACGGCGCATTTGCCGGCCTTTGCACGCGCCGGATCGAAAATTGATGTTTCGGTTTCTGCAATCGGTGACTCCAAAAGTCTATTAGGGGGCACCCTAATCATGACACCGCTCAATGCGGCAGATGGGCAAATATATGCGGTTGCTCAGGGCGCACTTATCGCCGGCGGCGCCTCTGTAGAAGGCGATGCCGGAAAACAAGTCAACGGCGTTCCAACATCAGGTGTGATCCCATCAGGGGCAAGAATAGAACGTGAGGTGGATTACGATTTTTCAAAAATAGAAAGATTACGTTTGGCGTTACGCGAGGCTGATTTTACAACTGCTCTGCGTATTGAAAACAGTATCAATCGTGCTTACGGCCTCAATGTCGCACGTATGCTTGACGCTGGAACTGTTGTTATCGATATTATAAAAACAAAATCCCTTTCGCCTGCACATGCCATTAGCAAAATTGAAAATCTTGTCGTCGAACCTGAACGCAAAGCTCGGGTTGTTGTGGATCAACGTTCGGGAACAATCGTTATGGGCGAAGACGTGCGCATTTCACATGTAGCAATATCCCAGGGCACACTATCCCTTCGTATTCGCGAAACCCCGCTCGCAATTCAACCCAATCCGTTTTCAAAAGGCGAGACATTGCTGGTGCCCAGAACAGATGTCAGCATCGTTGACGAAAATGAAGTGGCTTTGGCCGAAATCCCTTCGGGTGCAAGCCTATCTGAGCTAGTGTCCGGCCTTAATGCATTAGGTGTATCACCGAGAAATATGATCGATATATTGAAAAGTATCAAAGCTGCAGGCGCACTCCATGCAGAATTTGTAGTGCACTAATGGACATACCCTCGGACCAGTGCTTCTGCGATCAATGCCCAACCGTTGGCAACAACAAAAAACGCAAGCTTAAACGGCAAAGCAACCATAGCTGGGGGAACCATCATCATACCCATAGACATCAAAATAGCAGCAACCACCAAGTCGATGATCACGAACGGTAGGAAAATTAGGAATCCTATTTGAAAGGCGCGGGCTATTTCAGAGAGCATAAAACTTGGAATTAATACGGAAAGTGGCGGTGGGCTTTCGCTGTAAAGGTCTAAATTTCGAAGCGCAGAAAGCGAGGATAGAGTATCTTGGTCAACCCGGCCAAGCATAAATTTCGCAAAAGGTGCCGTTGTTTTCTTCAGCGCTTCCTCAACAGCCATCTGTTGTTGAAAATAGGGGGCGACCCCATCAATCCATGCTGCTGTGAACACCGGTTCCATAATAAAATATGTCAGGAATAATGCGAGGCTCACCAATAGCATATTTGGTGGAGCTTGCTGAAGCCCTAGTGCTTGGCGCAATATGGAAAGGACCGTTATGATAAAAGGAAAGCAGGTCACCATTATCGCAATCCCCGGGGCCAAACTAAGAACTGTAATTAAAATGATCAATTGAAGCGTCTTTAGGGTTAAAGAGCTTTCTTCCAAGAAATCTATGGAAAACCCCTGTGCGTTTGCCTGAGTTGCACACATTAAAAGTGCTAATAGGCAATATAAAATAATATGTGTAGTTTTGCTCATGAAAGCATAAATTTGCTGTCTATAATTTCGGTCAGCCGAATTGCCAACTTTCCTGCATTCATTCCATCTGCAATTTCTTCTAAATTGCCACAAGCGATTAATTGACTACCCACATAGAGCTCGACAGGATCATCGATTTGTGTGTCCAAGGCCAGAACAGCATTGTGTTCAAGTTCTAACAGCTCCTTAATTGTTGGGCGCGCTTTCCCAACTATTACCGTCACTTCAATCGGCACAGATCTGAACGGGCTTTGGTCTGTTTGAAGATTTATATCTTTTTGTTGGGGGGCTTCAGCCATATCTTACAGATCCCTTTTCTGGGTCAAAAAATGTCGATACTGTTCCAGAAATTTTTTCCAAAAATGCAGTAAAATCTATTTCCATTTCTGTGTGACCAATTTCCAATAGCGCTGTATCTTTGCTAAGGTATCGATCACCTTTGACCCGAAACGGCATATCAAGACTTTGGTCCAATTCTTTGGATAGAACGTCAGCGTGATCTGGGTGAACCCGCAAGTTTACGGTTGGATTGCTGCTATCACTGGCAAGCTCTTGAATAGTTTCTAAAACAAATGCTGGAAAGCTGTTGTGCAAAATCATCGGCAAGACAGACTGAATGATCTCTTCTATCACCGGAGCAAGACTTTTTAAAATGCCATTGCGCGCTTCATGATACGTAAATGTTAAATCCGACAGGTTTTCACGAAGGGTTGCAGAAATGGAATCTGTATTGTCTTTCAACGCCTTGGTCGCGTCATCCCAGCCAGCCTTATAGCCAGCGTCAAACCCTTCAAGGCGAACCAAATCAAAGATTTCCTCATTCGCGCTACCACCATTGCGTCGAGCGCTGTCATATGCAGAAAAATCTTCTAAAAGATGGGCGATGGTCATGGCGTTTTTCGGCCTTCTTCCAGCCAATTACGCAATATCTCGACGGTTTCTTCTTGTTTGTCTCCGATCATGTTGCGCAAACGGTTAACCGTATCATGCGCCCCTGAAACATGTTGATTTTGTGCGCCCACTTCGACCAGCGCCGTTAGTGGTTCTCGGCCCTCTGTTTCCATTTGCCCAAGAGAGACTTGCGGTTGGGGTGATCCTACGATGGGCCCCGAAATCAGATTGGTATCTGCCGCCTTAACTGTGGTTAAAACAATAGGTCGAATAACTCGTAGGCCCAAAATTAACGCTATTACGGCCAAAACTAAAACTTTTAGAAGCGAGGTTATATCAACTTCTGGAAAAAACATGCTCGTAGGGTTAGGTGTAGTCACTTGGGCAGTTCTTGGCTTAAAATCAAGCGCTTTGACCGTAATAACGTCCCCTCGGTTACTTTGAAAGCCGGCAATTGATTCAACCAGCTCTCTAATATCACTTAATATATCTAAGGTCTGCTCTGGATCGCTTGCAGCAATCGCTTGCCTATTTACCAAGACAGCCACAGTCATTCGTTCAATTCTATGTGGCGATTTCGTTAGCTCTCTTTGAGTTTCGGAAACCTCATAGTTTGTTGTTTCTCGGATTTCCGTGGTGGCGGTTTGAGAACCGCTTAAAGCTTGACCACCCGCATCTGGCAGATTTGATGCAACCCCTACAGTTTGATCGTCTGCCGCCTTTGAGGTGGACTCGGTTTCGATAGAGTTAACGCTAATTGCAACACGGCTTTTTGGGTCAAAACTTTTCTCTATAATTGATTCTGTATTTTGAAAAGTTTCAAGGCTTACTTCTGCGATGGCGTTTCCAAATCCCAGATGCGCCGCCAGCAAATGCTCAACCTTGGCCTTAATTCGCGCGGCTTGTTCGTCAGCCAGCGGCGTTGTGTTTTTAGCCTCAGAATCCGCAATCAGACCAAAGTCTTCATCAATGACAGCAACAGCAGACACAGCCAATCCTGATACAGCCGAGCTAACCAGATATTTTAGCGCTTTGGCCTGTTGCAGACTGATGCCGCCATTGGTTGGACTAATTGTTACCGAGGCTTTTGTTTTCAGCTGTTGTCCGATGAATTTAGTCGATGGATTAGAAATATGAACACGAGCCGAGTTTATGTGCGGGCTAGAGGCTATTGTCCTTGCCAATTCACCTTCTTTGGCACGCCAATAGGCTGCATCAAACATTTGCGAAGTCGTGCTGAAACCAGACAGATTATCGAGCAGCTCATAACCCTGTGTCGAGGCCTTTGGCAAACCTATACTGGCCAGTGTCATGCGAAGTTCATCGCGTTGTTTTTGATCAACGAAAATAGATCCATTTCTAATCTGATATAAGACACCACGCTGATCGAGTGCCGCTATCACATGTCCTGCAGAGCCGCTTTCTAATCCGGCATATAAGAGCTTGTAAGAAGGTGCTAAGGCCGCGCGCACAAAAAACCCAACAACCAACACAAGCAGTCCAGTTGAAAGACCCAGTAAAATACGCCTTTTGACTGACATATTTTGCATCATCATTGTGAAATTTTCCAAAGAACTCTCCGCCTGCCGCAACTTCTGTTGCACAGGTTTAGGTTTGGATGATCTGCCTTAAGATTCGGTTAGTGGCGCAGGGTTTATAAGTTAATCGTGACAGCAAAATGGAATTTGCACATGGTTGATACCAAGACAGACTCTGAAGTATTTCAAAAACCCAATTATAAGCCTCTGTTAATTATAAGCTTTATATTATCTTTGATACTAGGATTTGGGGCTTTTTACCTGATCCAATATCTATACCCATCACATACCGAATCAACCCACAAAAGCCTGGTTTCCGACCAAGCTTACGATGCTGATGATTTTGCATTTGTGCCGTTGGACCCAATCATCATTTCGTTTGGAAAGGGCGCTGACAAGTCACATTTGAGGCTTCGAGCGCAGCTTGAGGTTCCTAGCGCGCAGCAACACAAGGTGGAACAGCTCAAACCGCGTATCGTTGATGTTTTGAATACTTTTCTGAGCGCAATTGAATTGTCGGAACTAGAGCAACCAGCTGCATTGTCACTACTTAGGGCGAAAATGTTGCGCCGCGTGAAAATTGTTCTTGGTGAAACCACCGTAAACGAACTTTTGATTTCAGAATTTGTGTTAAATTAAGGACTATAAAAGTGAATTTTATCGCAGATGTACTATTAATTTCCGGCACACTGGCGGCTGGTGTATTTTGTATCATCCTATCAAAGCGGTTATCGCGGCTAAACGATCTTGAAAAAGGCGTAGGGGGCGCGGTTTCTGTACTTTCTGTACAAGTAGACGACTTAAAAAAAGCCATGACGGCGACACAAGCTTCTGCAGAACACTCGAATACTTCATTAATCGAAATTACCGAACGCGCCGAAAGCGTCGCGCGGTCTTTGGAATTGATGATGGCCTCTATGCATGACTTGCCCACAAAGCCACAAACGCCTCCTCAGCCAACAGACCAAAAACAAACGCCTCTCTTTAGTCGGCGCGCAGCCAGCGAAAGTACTGGGCAATGAGTTTATTTCCAACAAGACGGTCGCCGCTATTTGTAATTGCGGGATTTTTGCTAGTCTCGGCAGCATTGCGGGTGGGTCTATATACCGGAGAGGCCATTGCAGCTAATCCAGATATAAATACTAACGATGACCCCGAAACCCAGATCCTTAGCTCTGCCAATTGCCAGACAGATAATTCTATTGAGGAAATGATTCTCGCTATTCAGGAAAAAAGCCAATCGCTCCGCCAGAAAGAGGCATCTATTGCCTCTCAAAAACTGGCCTTAACTCTATCGCATCAGGCGGTGGATCAAAAACTTACAGAGTTAAAGCAGGCAGAAGACAATTTACTTCAAGCGATTGCAATCAGTCAGACTGCTGCAAAGTCCGACATTGAAAACCTTACATCAGTTTACGCCTCTATGAAACCAAAGCAGGCTTCGCGTCTTTTTGAAGAAATGGACTCTGAATTTGCCTCAGGATTTTTAGGGTTAATGCCACCTGAAAGCGCCGCAGAAATTATGGCCGGGCTCAGCCCTCAAAAGGCCTATGCCATAAGTATTTTACTTGCAGGTCGAAACGCCAACGCCCCAACAGATTGAAGATTGGAAACCCTTTATGTTCGAATTTCTTGGCATACTTGTCATTTTTGCGATGGTCTTTGGTGGATACCTGGCTGCAGGCGGCAAGTTAGGTATCATCCTTCATTCTCTGCCTTTTGAAATGATGATTATAGGAGGGGCCGCTGTTGGGGCATTTTTGATTGGCAATGACAAGTCTACCATCATGCAAACCCTTAAAGACTTGGGTTTGGTGTTTAAAGGGGCAAAGTGGAAGCATAAAGATTATAGGGATTTATTATGTCTTTTATTCGAAATCATAAACCTTTGCAGACAAGATGCACTGGCTCTTGAAGATCATATTGAAGATCCCAAAGCATCTACAATTTTTGCAAAATATCCAAAGATACAAGCAGACTTTGAGGCTGTAAACTTGATTTGTGATACGCTGCGATCTGCTTCAATGAATTATGATGATCCTCATCAAGTTGAAGAAGTGCTAGATAAAAGAATGCATAGCACTTTGAGCCATGCGCTGCATTCCAGTCATGCATTGCAAACAGTTGCTGACGGTTTGCCCGCTTTGGGAATTGTTGCGGCGGTTCTGGGCGTAATTAAAACCATGGGCTCAATTGATCAACCACCGGAAATTTTAGGAAAAATGATCGGTGGAGCGCTGGTTGGAACCTTTCTTGGCGTTTTTCTTGCCTATGGTCTGGTGGCACCCTTTGCGAGCAAGGTAAAAGCCTTGGTCGAACAAGACGCGCAGTTTTATAATCTTATCCGAGAGGTTTTAATTGCAAACCTACATAATCACTCGACCAGCAACTGTATC
Source organism: Rhodobacteraceae bacterium Araon29 (assembly GCA_039640505.1). Taxonomy (NCBI): domain Bacteria; kingdom Pseudomonadati; phylum Pseudomonadota; class Alphaproteobacteria; order Rhodobacterales; family Paracoccaceae; species Rhodobacteraceae bacterium Araon29. The sequence continues at coordinate 3,634,269 of CP046865.1, forward strand.
GAAGTTGGACGTCAAAACACGCCTGAACACCATCGCCCAAGTTTTTCTGCTTTGGAAACCTATTTAAAGGACATAAAAAAGGCAGCTGCATGATTAAATTTGCAGTGACCCTTTTCATTATGTGTGCTGCAACACCTTCCTTTGCACTGAACATAAAAGCCCGATCGGGGGAACATGATGGTTTTACCCGGGTTGTATTTTATATCCCTGAGCACAGCAGATGGACCAGCGAGCATACTGTGGATGGGATCGAGCTGACGTTCCATGGACACTCTGCGATATTAAATGCCAATGGGTTCTTCACGCGTTTGCACAAAGGCAGAATTAGAAATATTTTCGTCGACTCCAACAGCAAAAAGATTGTTTTGCAATTTGGGTGTCACTGTCGTGCAAATCAATTTACCACCAAAACTGGCTTATTGGTCTACGACATTAAACCATCCCTAAATGTAAAGCCTGAACAGGAAGCGGGTCCAAACGCACTATTACCCTTGTTTTTAAATAAAGCGCCAGTTCGGATGATACCTTTCATCTCGGATTTTACGGATAAAGCGGGTCCTGATTTAAATGAGCTTCCTGAGATAGGGGCCAGCCGCGCGCTCTTGATTAACGCATTGAGTGCAGCAAGCGCCGCAAACATTCTTGAAAAAACTGAACCAAACAATATCCTCTCACCTTCGGTGGGTGCAAGTTCGCAACCAAAGCCAACAAATTTGGAAATATCAGACAGCATTGACAGCACTCATCTGGCCATTGACCGAAACCCTCCACTGACTCAAGAGGGCATAAGATGCCCACCAAATGATGAACTTAGCCTTTTTGAATGGGCTGGACGGATGCCTTTTCATGAACAAATAGCCATCGCACGATCAAAGCTGGTTGGCGAATTTGATAAGATTAATCCGCTTGCGGTGGATGGTTTGATCAGGCTTTATTTGGCCTTGGGCTTTGGGGCCGAAGCGCGCCAGACTGTTAACGCGTTTCAAATAACCCAAGACCGAGAAAAATATCTCGCGATCGCGGATATTTTAGACCCTGAAGAACAGACGGCAAACACCTTTTTTAAAGAGTTTCTTAGCTGTAATACGCATGCAGCTTTATGGTCGATTTTACTTCAAGACCCGCTGCCCAAAAACCCAAATCTCAATCCTGATGCCATCGCTTTTGCCATTATGTCGCTGCCACAAAATTTAAAGCCCCGCCTTGGTGCCTTAGTCGCAGAGCGGGTTTTGCAAGCCGGATATAGCGCACTGTCTGAAACCATAGTGCGCCATATTGAACAAACTAGTTCTACACCATCTCTAGGCCAAGACTTGATGTTTGTAAGATTGCAAAGACATGCCGGTCAAAGCGATAAAGCAGTCGCGCGTTTGGAAAGTATTTTGCGCTCAACCACATCGGTGACCCCTGACGCTTTGATTGAATTTATTGACCTAAAAATATATCTAAACCAGCCCATTGACCATAAATTTGCCGATTTGGCCGGAGTGCTTGCTTGGGAATACAAAGATAGTGAAATTGGCCATCACCTACAGCACTATCAGATAAAGGCTTTTATTATGGGCGGTAAGTATCACCGAGCCCTTCAACATTACAAAACTGCGCCAAAGGCCCATCAATTTGACAATGAGTTTGCACAGCTCATGACCTCCAAAGCCTCAGATGCCGCATTCATAAAAGCAGCCTTTTTCATTCACCCAAAAGAATTGGATAGCGCATTGCCCAAAATAGCCAAGCGTTTAATAAATTTAGGCTTTTGGCAGCGTGCAGAAAGTTTTTTAAACAGCGTTAAATCAAAGCCAATGATAAACGAGCAAAAGGTTTTAATGGCTGAGATTGCACTTGAACGCAAAGCCCCAGAAAAGGCACTGGCTCTATTAAATGGCTTGTCTGATCCATCGGCTCTTATGCTCCAAGCCAAAGCTTTGATGGCTACAGGCAAATTCGGTCTTGCTGAACAGGTTTTTGCAAGTTTCAACGATGCTGATAAACAAACTGTTGCGGCATGGCATAATCAAAATGCCGATGGGCTCAGAGACCTTGGCAAACCAGCTTTGGCGGATTTGTTGGAATTGGGAAGTCAAAACCCAAGCAAAGACATGGCTGTGCTTGCCCAAAATCGTTACTTGGTGAACAACAGTCAGCAATTGCGATCCGTTCTGGGGGCCGCGCTTCTCTCAGTCCAAAGCCTGGCACAATAACCTAACTTCGTAACCAAAAAAAAACATCTTCTGAGTAGTTTCTAACCATCTTGAACCTTTGAAATATTGGTGCAGTTTTTATGATAATAAAACGGGCTTTTGGTGGATTTTTATTGGCAAGCTTATTGGTAATTAGCCACAGTTCGCCAGCAATTTCGGCAGTTTCGCAAGCTTGCGATCGCGCCGCTGTGCAGGCTGCAAAAAATACAGGAATTCCTGTGAAAATTTTACTGACAATCACCCGAATTGAAACAGGCCGTACGCGACAGAACCAGACTGAGCCATGGCCATGGACCTTGAATGTTAACGGTGCAGGCCATTGGTTTAAGACCAAAGCGGCCGCACTAAGTTATGCTAAAGATCAGCGCCAAAACGGTTCAAAGAGCTTTGATGTTGGCTGTTTTCAAATAAACTATCGGTGGCACGGGTCTCATTTTTCTTCGCTTGAAAAAATGTTCGACCCCAACGCAAATGCAGCCTACGCAGCTGCCTTTCTTAAATCACTTTTTTTGGAAACCCGATCTTGGCCAATTGCAATTGGCGCCTTTCATTCGCGAACAGACCAATATGCCCAGCTTTATAAGGCGCGGTACAAAAAGCAATTTGAGCAACTTACTATCCCTTCTGCGGTAAAGGCATCCTTAAAAAATGCTGTTTTCCCATTACCATCAGCGACTTTTCAACCGATATCCCTTGGCTCTTTGGTTCCAATATCGACCTTTGTACGCAACCCACCTTTAGTTCCACAGCTAAATTAAATGTGGCCACAGTTAAATGCTCTAGCTAAAATGGCATTGAGCCCAACCATCTTGCTGGCAGTGGCTTTAATGACCGTTATTTTAATGATGATCTTGCCCATGCCGTCATGGGCACTTGATCTGGGTCTGGCTTTTTCATTTTGTTTGGCAATTTTAATTTTTACTGTGACATTATTTATTGAAAGGCCTCTGGATTTCTCGGCTTTTCCTACGCTCTTGCTTGCATCGCTCATGCTGAGGCTGTCCCTAAATGTTTCTTCAACAAAACTCATTATTGGAGAGGGCCATAACGGAACCCACGCAGCTGGCAATGTCATTCAAAGCTTTGCAAATTTCGTTATGGGCGGCAGCGTTTTTCTTGGGCTAGTTGTATTTGGAATACTGATGATTGTTAATTTTGCAGTCATTACCAAAGGTGCTGGCCGGATGGCTGAGGTCGGTGCCCGTTTTGCCTTGGATGCGATGCCGGGAAAGCAATTGGCCATTGATAGTGATGTTGCTGCTGGGGCAATTGATCACGAAGAAGCAAAACTACGCCGCAATATTGAACAACAAGAGACAACCTTTTTTGGCTCGCTTGATGGGGCATCCAAATTTGTAAAAGGCGACGCAATAGCCGGTCTGCTCATCACCTTTTTAAATCTGGTTATGGGATTGACTATGGGATTGGTTGTCCACCAGATGCCACTTTCAGAGGCCTTTGAAACCTATGCCATTTTAACTGTAGGTGATGGGCTTGTATCACAAATTCCAGCTGTGATCATTTCAATCGCAGCTGCACTTTTACTTGCGCGGGGTGGTACTACTGGCTCGACCGATGTTGCCGTTTTTGCACAAATTTCGCGCTACCCAGAGGCTTTGATTGCTGTTGCCGTTTTAATGGTCGTTTTTGCCAGTGTGCCCGGCTTGCCCGCAGTGCCATTTCTGTTAGGGGCTTTTGGATTGGGGTTGATTACCTATTTGATGAAACAGTCTGCACCATCCTCTGCCAAAGATTTAATAGACGATAGCGAGCCCGTCTCCCAAGAAAAGTCAATTGGGGATATTATCGATCTAGAAGACATCCATGTTGAATTTGCAGCTGATCTTGTACCAATGATTTTGGATCAAAATACAGGTTTGGACATCCGCATATCAAACATGCGGCGCTATCTGGCCACGCAATTTGGTTTAATTTTACCACAGATACGCTTAACAGATGATGCTGCTCTTTCAGAAGGCACATATGTCATTCGGCTTCAAGGTGTCGAATATGCAAGCGCGACAATCAAGCCGTCAATGATTATGGCACTTTTGCCTGATGGTGACACAGATTTGATTTTAGGGTCTGAAACCAAAGAACCCGTTTACGGGGCCCCTGCGAAATGGGTCGATCCGGCCGAGCAAGAAGAACTGTCCATGAATGGAATTACGGTTGTTACGCCTTCAGAAATTTTGGCAACCCATCTACTGGAAACCTTAAAACTCAATTTTCCAAAATTAATGACCCTGAGGGCGCTTTATGGATTGCTAGATGAACTTACGTCGCTAAGTGATGCGGCCAGATCTGAGGCAAACCAAAAGCTGTTTGATGCGCTCATCCCAGAAAAGATCACAATGGCAAGATTGCTTGCCACACTGCAAGCACTGCTGGCCGAGCAGGTTTCAGTCCGCAATCTACCCGCTATTTTGGAATCAATGGCCGAAACATCTTCGCACCCGCAAGATGTCGTTGTTGAGCAGGTCAGGCAAAAGCTTGGTCACCAAATAATTGCAGCGCTCAAACGGCCAGATGGGTCAGTGCCACTTTTGCAATTGGCGCCTGAATGGGAAGAAACCTTTAGCAGCTACCAAATTGACAAGGAGCCCGGCGTCAGCGACGTGGCACTTCCACCGGACATATTCAACAATCTTGCAGAGAATATTTTCCAAACAGTGACATCAACATCAGATCAAGGCGCGGATGCCGCTCTCATTACAAGCACCAAGCGGCGAAAGTTTATCAAAACCATATTGCGCTCACGCGGGCTTCGAAACCATGTCATTGCATTTGAAGAGCTGGGGTTTGATGCAAAGCCAGCCGTTATTGGAACAATTTCAGCATGATGGATTGGGCACCCCTTATTGCTGTATGGCAGAACACTATGGGATCCGTTGCCATTGTTTTTTTGCGCATAGCATCATTGATGGCCATCTTACCTGGCTTTGGGGAACATAGTATCCCGATGCGCATTAAGGTGGGTTTATCAATTGCTTTGACTTTGGTCACGTATCCGATGGTTGAGCTGGGTGGGCGTTCTATCCAAAATCTGTCAAGCTTTACCAATTACTTGGCCAGCGAGGTCATAATTGGGCTTTTTATCGGGCTTCTTTTACGGTTGATGGTTTTGGCACTTCAAACTGCTGGCTCTATCGCAGCGCAATCCACATCTCTTTCGCAAATTCTTGGAAATACTAGTGCCGAGCCAATGCCTGCAATGGGGCATTTCTTAACCACCGGCGGGTTGGCGCTTTTAATGATCATGGGATTTCACGTTCAACTGATATCAATGATTTTTTTATCTTACGATTTGTTTCCAGCGGGTTATATTATAAGGCCGGCCACTGTGATGTCGCTAGGCGTCGACCATGTTAATTTTGTATTTTTCCTTGCGTTTGGGATTGCAGCGCCATTTTGCGTCAGCGCTCTGCTCTATAATGTCACTCTCGGTGCAATCAACAAAGCTATGCCGCAGTTGATGGTGGCATTTGTCGGCGCGCCTGCAATTACATTTTTCGGGTTATTTCTACTCTATATTTGCGCGCCATATATGCTGAAAACTTGGGCAGAAGCGGTTCACAAAGTTTTACAGTTTTCTCTAGGATCTGGCTTTTGAGCAACCAAAGCGCTTCTGAGGAAAAATCCCATAAAGCCTCTGAACACAAGCTGCAAAAAGCGCGCGAAAAAGGTGATGTTCCCCGTTCCACCGAGTTAAACTCTGCTTTGGGACTCGGTGGATTTTTAGTGGCGCTTTGGCTGTTCGGTAAAATCAGTCTTGAGCATGCAGGCGGTCAGTTGCGGCATATTTTTGCCACCGCTGATGATCTGAGTTCGAGCTTGTTTCAAGACGCCCCAAGGGCGGAACTTAGTTCGCTTGTGATTAAGATTTTGATCGCAATAGGGCCATGGTTTTTGCTACCCATTGGTATCGTCATCCTTTCCCTTATCGTGCAGAAAAGTGTCACATTTTCACCTGAAAAACTAAAACTAAAACCAAACCGGCTATCGCTAATCGAAAATGCAAAAAATAAGTTTGGGCGCCGCGGTCTTTTCGAGTTTTGCAAAAGTCTTGCCAAATTAACCCTTTTTGGGGCAAGCCTTGCGGCGTTTTTGTTTCATAATTTGGAATATATTTCCGGACTGGCATTAGTGGATGCGCGGCTCGGCCTGCTTGCTTTAGCGCAACAATTTTTTGGCCTTCTTTCGGTCATTGTCGGATTATCTTTAGCCCTCGGCGTTCTTGATCTTTTCTGGCAACGCTCCGATTTTCAAAGAAAAAACCGTATGAGCCATCAAGAGGTCAAAGAAGAGCTAAAAGAGTCAGAAGGCGATGCTCTTTTTAAGCAGATTCGGCGTCAAAAGGGATACAATATAGCAACACAAAAAATGCTTCAGGATGTAGCAAAAGCTGACGTATTGATTGTGAACCCCACACATTATGCCGTTGCACTGCAATGGTCACTTGGCTCTAAGACAGCGCCAATCTGTTTGGCCAAAGGAGTAGATCATGTAGCCCATAGAATCCGGGACTGTGCGATGGAAAACGCTATCCCAATCCACAGAGACCCGGTCACAGCCCGCGCAATTCATGCAACTGTAGACATTGGATGTGAAATTGAGCCGGCACATTACCAAGCTGTTGCAACTGCTATTCGGTTTTCAGAGTACGTCCGAAATCAGGCAAAGATCAAAAGATATGAATGAAAAGATTTTTGAAATTTACGACTTAAAGCGCGAAAAAGCTGCGCAAAATTACAAAATAGAGTGTGCACAAGAAGCCAAGCTTAGGGCGCTTTTGCAGTCAATCAGCGCGCATAAACACCCCTCTGGCAGCACATCTGTCTCTGCCATGCGGCTCACTGGTTACGAGGATAGATGGCACGTTTGGTCGGATAACCGACGAATAATTTTAAATCAGAAGCTTGCGCTATGTCTTGCGCGCAAAGATGAAAAAAGACGATTACTTGCGAGCCGGCAGGCGGAAATGATCGCGCAGGGTGATCTTATAAATTCCTTAGACTTACAACGGCGCCAAAACCTTGCTTTACGCCGCCGCGCCGATCTTCAAGATCAGATGTTATTGCAGACTATAGCCAATTGATTAATGATCCTGTCGTGCGATGTCAGTGATCAGGATATCGGTCACCTTATCTCCGAGTATCTTTTTGGCGGCACCAAACAAGTTATTTCTGAGGACATCTAAATTCAGCGAGTCGGTGAACTGACCATTAAATCCACCTATGTTGGCGTGATCGAATAATATTTGCAAAAATGCATCTCTTAATTTTGGCTCTAACGAATAAACTGTTTCTTTATATCCATAATCTAGCTCTAAACTTACGGACAGGGCTACCAAACCATTAACCGAATTCTCTTGCACCAGCGGAATAATGAATTGGTTGTTTAGCTTTAAATAGTCTTGTTTTTTAAAACTCGCAGGCGTTTGATTTTTTATGTGAGTGTCAGGTTTTGAGGACGTTAGTTCAACTGGGCTTTTTTGGTTAGCATCAATGGAAATAATTTTAGCGACCAGACCGGCAGCAACCCCGGCAGTCACTCCAAGTAAAATCACGATTAGGGCGAGAATTTTGTGCATTTATATTGACCTAAAACGGGCTCAAATCATCTAAAATTTGAAAGCCGACACGCGGTTGCTGCGCATCACTAATATGACCACGGCCGCCGTACGAAACCCGCGCAGATGCAATTTTATCATAGGTAATTTGATTTTTTCGAGAAATGTCCTCAGGCCTTACAAAACCCGATACAAGTAATTCACGCAATTCCTGGTTTACTCTGATTTCCTGAGATCCCGAAATAAAAAGGACACCATTGGGGAGCGTTTCAATAATTGTCACCGCAACGCGCAGGGTAAGCTTTTCTTTGCGTTTTATTGAACCGTCTCCAGACGAAGTGCTTTTTGAATCAATTTTTGTTAGCCTGTCATAACTGGCGGCATCAGGCAATTTTCCTGAGAACCTTTGAGGGATACCAAAAAGATCTGGCAGAGAGAGTGAGTCCGATGCGTTACGGGCACGAGATGACGAGTTTGAAATTTCTGCTTTGTCATCAATTTCAATCAGTACTGTTAAAATATCACCGCGGCGCAAGGCGCGCCTATCACCCAGCAATGAGTTTCGCGTTCTGCTCCAAAGCGAGGCTTGCTGCCGCGCGCTTGACCGAGTTGCCAATGTTGTGGCGTCAGACAGCAGCATCGCCTGTCTCTCTATCGAAGCATCGCGCGAAGAGAACGCAGGAAGCGATCCACTACTTTGACCACAGCTTGCTGTAAAAAAAACAAAAATGGCAATATTCCAATTATTCATGACGCATTCTCAATAGGTTACCCAAATAGAGCCATCGGGCTGTACTTGGCCGATTACAACGGTTTTTGAAGTGCTGTTCATCACTTTGATTTTTTCGCCAATGCCCCCTCGGGCCAAGGCTCGGCCTTGGGTCGATATCGAGATCATGTTTTGCTGGAAAACAAGCGTCACAATTTGGTTTCGCTTTATAATTGCCGGTTCTCTTAAATCCTCTGGGAAAATTGGCCGGTTTGCATAGAGGGCTATCCGCGCTTCCTTGCCAGTGATTGAGCTTAACTTTGAAAGGGCGCCCAGAACAGAATTTTCTGATTGGATGAGGTCACTTTCTAAAATCACCCGACCTGGGGCGAGCGTTCTGATCGGGACAATTGTTTCTGCCAAAAGAGGCCCGGTGATCAGCATAAGGATGAAAAAAAATTTCATCATCAGCGGACTTGTGTCGTGGCGGCCAACATTTCATCCGCTGCTGAAATGACCTTTGCATTCAACTCATACCCGCGCTGGGCTTCGATTAAATCTGTTATCTCTTGAACAGCGTCCACAGAACTGTCTTCTAAATAACCCTGTCTTAAAGTGCCTAAACCGTCCTGCCCCGGCATAGCCGTCATTGGAGCGCCAGATGCGGATGTTTCGAGAAAAAGATTGCTGCCGATCGCCTCTAATCCTTTGGAATTGGAAAATCCTGAAAGTGTAATTTGTCCCATCAACTGCCCGTCGGCAGTGTCAGCATGATAAGTATAAACTTCCCCGTCTGCGTTGATTGAAATGCTTCTGGCATCATCAGGGATGACAATTTCCGGCGAAACTGGAAACCCGTCTGAGGTGACAATTAAACCCTCTTCATTTCGTTTTAGAGCGCCGTCTCTTGTATAGGCCGTCTGCCCTGAGGCCAGTTGCACCTCAAGATATCCTTTTCCTTCGATTGCTAAATCCAAGTCGCCGCCTGTGGCTGATAATGCGCCCTGCGAAAGCATAACGGATACGGCAGCTGGCCGCACCCCTAAGCCCAGTTGAATTCCAGTTGGCAGAACGCTTCCGTCCGCTGCATTGACAGAGCCTGGTCTTGCCATTTGCTGATAATGCAGATCGGAAAATTCGGCACGTCTTGGGTTAAATCCGGTCGTACTCATATTCGACAGATTATTTGAAATGACCTCAACCCGCATTTGTTGAGCACTCATTCCGGTTGCGGCAATTTGTAGGGCGCGCATGGTTATCTCCGATTATTAGGTTGCTAGAACATCAATGGCTTTTTTGATGCGTTCGTCTTCTGCAGTCAGAAAGCTCTGACCCATTTCATAGGCTCTTTGTACCTCAATCATTCGGGCGATTTGTTGCAAAGGATCTGTATTGGACTTTTCAAGAAAACCTTGAAGCACACGGGTATTTTCAGCCGGCATTGCCGCGTCTTGGAATGCAAACTTTACTCCGTCTTCTCTTGTGACATCTTGCGCGCCAGCGGGTTTCATGAGAGCGATTTGGCCCAAAATTTGACCATCGGTGCTAAGAGTTCCGTCTGAAGCGATATTAATTTCTTTCGCATCCGGCGGCAGGAATATCTTTGTTTGCGCTTGGTCCAAGACTGCAAAGCCTTGCGCCGTGATCAAATTGCCCTCAGAGCTAAGAAAAAAACTGCCAGATCGTGTCAGTCGTTCGCCCTGTGGGGTGTCGATTAAAAAGAACCCATCACCTTCGATTGCGACGTCCAAAGGGTTTCCGGTTTGTTGAAATGCGCCTTGTGTGAAAGACGTTCTTGCGACGTTCCCATTGGCCATTGAAACCAACGTATTCTCGGACCCTTTAGTCAAATATTCAGAAAAAATAAGCCCTTGTTGGCGGTAGCCTGTGGTGGTTGCATTTGCGATATTATTTGCGATTAAATTCATTTCACGCATGAGCCCAACTTGGCGGGACAGGGTGGTATAATTGGCAATATCCATATTATCCCCCAATGATCAGTGTGAGCAGAGGACCTTGGAAAAAGGAAACCAAGCTTTGGGTCATAAAGCCCATAGAAAACCAGAAAGTAACGACAATCGCCGTGAGTTTTGGAACAAATGTCAGTGTCATTTCTTGCACAGATGTCAAAGCTTGCAGTAGCCCAATTGCCAGACCCACAAAAAGAGCTACGGCCAGTATTGGAATAGATATGGTGACCGCAATCCAAAGGCTTTGCCGGAGTACATCAAAAAAAACGCCTTGCTCTAACATCAAACAGACATCCTAAGAATTTCTTGATAGGCTTCGACAACCTTGTTGCGCACTGTGACAGCTGTTTCGACAGCAAGTTCAGATTGCACCAAGGCCTGAACCAGAGCATGTGTATCTGCTTGTCCGTTTGCAGCCGAAAATGCCGCCGTTTCACTCTGCTGTAGGGTTTGAACAAAACTTTTTCCTGCCCGAGAGAGCTCACTTGGCCCATCTAAGCTTTTTTCGGGCTGCGTGGCGGGGCGAGACCCCAGATATTGTTTAGCGCCAAAACTTGCAGAAACGTCCATTTTCTATCCTTAATTTCGCAGTAAATCTAAGAGGCTAGAGGCCATCTGCCGAGTTTGATCAAAGAGCTTTAAATTGGCTTCATAACTGCGCTGGGCTTCGCGGGCATCGGCAATTTCGTAAATCAAATTGACGTTTGATCCTTGATAATAACCGCTCTGTTCTGCCATCGGGTGTGAGGGGTCAAAAACCCTTTCCAGCTGGGCTTTATCCAAAATAGTTTGCCCCACCTTGACCCCCCCGTTTTCATGCGCTTTGAACTGAATTGATTTGCGCCGGAAGCCGGGCGTATCTACATTGGCAATATTTTCCGAGACCCGTTGAAGCCGCGCCGATTGCGCCCTTAAACCACTTGTCGAAATGGTCATAGCAGCATGAAAATCGCTCATATATTATGTCCTTTCTCTATCGCCCAAGGCTGGTTCGCAAAATAGAAAGCGTGCTGCGGTAAATTGCGATGGAATGGTCATGCTGGCGGCGAATATCAACCGAGCGGAGCATTTCATTTTCGACAGAAACCGAGTTTCCATTGGGTTCTCGGTATCCAGCGTCATCATAAACTTCTGCCACTGAACTTGAGGTTTTCATGTCTGGGTTCAGGTGACCTTGCCGGGTCGTATGCCAAGCTCGGAAACGATCACCGGACGCCGTTTGGGTGGTAAAAGGTGCAAGGTCTTTGGCTCGAAAATCGGGCGTATCTGAGTTTGCCAAATTACGCGCGGCAATGGTTTGGCGCCGGCCTGCATGTTCTGCCATGCCCGAGGCCAGTCTGAATAAATCCACTTTTTGAAACATCGGGGCTTCTCCCTCGATCAATATCAACCAAGGTTTAAGGATGATTCGTTTAAAAAGGGTTTGCAGAACATGTCAGGAGCGTTCAGTGAGCAAAAATAATCTGGAAAATCTTAAGGTCTTGCTGTCGATGACGACGCCAAAAGCGCTGCTTGGACGGGTAAACAAAATATCCGGGGGCACTATAGAAGTTTCAGGCTTGGGGCATCATGCTGCTCTTGGCAATCGTCTGCATTTGGTTCGCGAAAATGAGCCACCTCTTGAAGGAGAGGTAATTAAAATCAATAAAGCCTGCGTTTCTATGATGTGTGAAGATGAGCTGAGTGGCGTAAAACTTGGCCATCCGGTACGGTTGATGCCTTCGCTACGATTTTGTCCTGATGACAGTTGGATTGGGCGGGTGATTGACCCATTGGGACGACCGCTTGACGGCGAACCCCTACTTCCCGGATTAAAAGAGTTCCCTATCGAGACCGCACCGCAACGTGCCATTGAAAGGCGAGCGCTTGGCAATGCAATGACCACTGGGTTTTGTGTATTCAACACCGCTCTACCGATTGTACGCGGGCAACGGCTTGGATTATTTGCCGGGTCAGGTGTAGGTAAGTCGCGCTTAATTGCACAATTAGTCCAAAGCTTGGAGGCTGACTTAATCGTTCTGGCTCTGATCGGAGAACGAGGACGAGAACTGCGTGATTTTGTAAAGACCACCTTGGGACCAGAAAGTATGAAGCGCTGCGTTGTTGTTGCCGCAACCTCTGATATGGCACCGCTACTGCGGCGTAGATCGGCCCAAAGCGCCATGAGTGTGGCCGAGTATTTCCGCGATCAGGGCAAACATGTGGTTTATTTTGCCGACAGTATTACCAGATTTGCCGAAGCACATCGCGAGGTGGCTTTAAACATGGGTGAATTGCCAACACTGCGCGGATATCCGGCCTCAACAGCCCATAAAATTATGTCACTTTGTGAACGCGCTGGTCCAGGCTCTGGCACATCTGGTGATATCACCGCCATATTTAGTGTTCTGGTTGCCGGCTCTGATATGGACGAACCGATCGCAGATATTTTGCGCAGCGTTTTGGATGGTCATGTCGTTTTGGACCGCGAAGTTGCAGAGAGAGGCCGCTTTCCCGCAATTGATTTGCTACGATCTGTATCACGATCGCTTCCTGAAGCTGCTAGCCAATCCCAAAATGAAGCACTGATTGTCATGCGTAATCTACTTGGAAAGTATCAAAGGTCTGAAACGATGATACAAGCAGGTCTTTATGTTGCCGGACAGGATAGTGACTTGGATGATGCTGTGAAAATTTGGAAAGATTTGGACAGCTTTATTGGACTAAAAGAGCCAGGAACAATTGAGCAAAGTTATCAAAAGCTTTTCACATTGCTGCGCACAACTCAGCTGTATACTGCAATTAAGAACGCAAAAGCATAAGTGAGATATCTTGCGATGTCATCGCAGCCCCAGTGTTTAATTCAGATTGAAATAGATAACCTTCGATCAATTTGTTCTGGTTTTTGATCTCACTGAATTTACTGATAGACGCAAAACCAAAGCGGCTATCTATTTTGCTTTGAAATACTTCAACCTGTTTTTCCAAATCCAACCTAGCAAAGCCTTTGGGCAACCGAAGATAGGTTTCAAACAACTCTCTAAGTTGGGGGCTGCCGAGGATTTTGTAAAATTTTGTCCTATCGGAACTCTTTTCCAACGCCAGTTCCGCAAGTTCCCTTTTTGCATATAGCGCCAATCGCATGGTGTTGTCTTTTTTGCCCAGCGCGGCCTCAAATGAAAGCCTAAGGTATTTATCGGCAGCTTGATCAATAGATTGCGAATTTATCGGCTGTTTAGCGCCAAGAGCGCCAAATGCGCTGGCAAGCCTTTTGTACCGCATATCTGACAATCTATTCGCAAGTGATTTTGGATCTTGAAGATCACTTGCAATAACTTTTTTGATAAACGCTTTGTTTTTGATGTCAGCACTAAGCCCAACCGAGCCCAAAGCTACACGCAGCAATCTGTGGTTGTCCACTAATTCTTCGATAGATGTGATTTTGGGCAACTCTTTTTGGAAATAATTGATATCTCTTTGGTTATTAGCCGATGTATTAAAGGCCAGCGTTTGAGCATCTAACGTTCGATTAAGAAATAACCAGCCGCTTATTCCAGTCGTTGGTAAAACTGGCGAAAAGCTCATTTCAATTCCTTGCCACCAACAGTCTTTGTTCGCGGGATAATAAAGACCGTAGCGATTTTAGGCATTGGTAGTGTTGTCCGTCAATCAATGCGCTTGTGGCGCTGGCCAATTGTGCACGGCTATCTCCATCTGTGAGTATTTGACTGAGTTCCTCAATTCTACGCAACAGCTTTAACTGGGTGTCTTCGGCTTTGCTATCCCCGGTTAGGATGAGCTGAGCTGCATAGCACACCCGACGCACAGGGGTGGTAACCTCATCTGGGTGAAGCGCATCACGTAGTCGCAAAATCTTTGCATCTGGTGTTAGAACCGAAAACTTGCTTCGCCGATCTCCATTTTCAATGACAGCGCCATTTATAAGAACGCGTTCTTTGGGTCGAAGCTTTAAAACCAATCCAGTCATTTTGATGTCCCAACTGTTAGCCCACGCATAATTGCAAGATTTACATCAATTAGGGGCTGTAATGCGGCATTGTCAGACAGGATTTTACTGGTGTGAACATGAGTAAATTCTGCCAAGTAAAAAATTTGTGCTCTCAGCGCCGGAGAAAGTTTATTTTCATTATCTGCAACGTCACGCGCAATGGTAGACCATAGTTTACGATTTTGGTGCAAAGCGTATATATAGTCGGCAAAAGCCTCGTGTTTTTGTTTTTCGGTTGCCGACAAGCAATGTGTAATTTTTGCAAAAATAGCATATTCCGCCTGACGCGGTGCCTGAACCAAACCTGCCTCTTTATTATAGGCGATCTCTGCAGCCATAAATCCGTTCACAAAATGTCCTTTTCAAAAACTAAAAGAATTAGGGGCGAAACAGCCCCTAAATTAAGTTTGCTTTAGCGGAATAGTGACAACAAAGTTTGCGGTGCTTTATTTGCTATGCCAAGCGACTGAACACCAAGTTGTTGTTGGACCTGCAGCGCTTGAAGTCGGGCTGAGGCTTCTTCCATATCTGCATCAACTATTGACCCAATACCAGCTTTCATTGAATCCATAATTTTGCTCACAAAGTCGTTTTGCGATTGGATACGTTTGATAGAAGCCCCCAACCCCGCCGCCCCATCAACCGCCTTTTGAATAAGGCTCTCTATCTGTTCCAAAGATGCTTCCGCAGTTGCGGCACTCGTCACATCTATTGTGGCCAAATCCAGATTGGCCTCAAAATCAACCGCAGTAATAGTAATATTTGACGCTGTCACTGTGCCTGAATTGTCCCTATCCAAAGAGGATAAAATCGTGATGTCGCCACCTGCAGAGTTCAATAGGTTTGTGCCATTAAATTGTGATGCGGCGATAATGGATGTCACTTGGTCTTTCAACTCGGTCACATCACTACCAATCTTTGAGTGATCAACATTACTTCCCGTTGCCGCGACAACTTTTTCCTTTATCTCCTTCAGCAGGTCTGTGATTTTTTCGGCGCCGGTTGACGCAACCGCAACAGTAGATTCTCCAAGAGCAAGAGCAGATGAAACCGCTTTAAAGCCGCTAACATCGGACTCCATTACCTTGGATATTGCCCACATCGCAGAGTTATCCTGCGCCTTTGAAATCTTTTTCCCAGTGGAAATTTCGTTTTGAGTAGTGGCGAGGTTTTGATTGATCTGCTTTAGATTTTGCAACGCAACCATCGCCGAATTATTTGTCAGAATACTAGACATTTTTATTTCCTTTTCACTGGATGCTTTCGCATCGACCATAATAGAGCCCACTCCGGGCTTTGAATTGTCATTCTGACATCTGCTGCCAAATACCGGCAACGCCATCCCACATGATGCGCCCCTAACTTGCCCAAAGATATGCTAATAGAATCCTAATAAGCCCAACTATGTAAATTGAATTTGATACAATTAATTTACGCTTGTTTTTCTAGTCTATTTCCTGTGTCAGTGGTCACGGTTTGCAACTGTCCCTTGGGGTTATAGGTGGTTAAGCAGTCTTGGATTTGGCCAAACTCGTGTAGTTTCTGAGCTGCATAATGAAGCCCACTAAGACTGGCCTGGATCAATTTTTGGTTGCGCCGCAAGGTGTGCTGAACCACTTCCCAATCTTTTGGGTCACCAACAAATCTAGCTTGTAAATGTTCAAAAACCTCTGACTTGGACTTATGTAAATCAGCCAGCTTATGAAATTCGCCAGCTTTTAAAATCGCACGCTCACGCGCCAATATATCGAGCGTCTTTTGACGATGATCTTCAAATTGTTTAGTCAATTTGGCCACCAGCCTTTAAGGAAAGAAAAATATGCTCGGCCAATCCAATACTTTGAGTTCTAGCAATTGCTTGAGCGTGCTCTTGGGTTAGAAAAGACTGAAACTGTTCTTCGCCAGCACCGCCATTATAAGATTTTTGAATCTGTCCAAATTTAGCGGCCTTTAGCATCTCAGCCAAAAAACACCCTTCTAATTGTTGCGCGATCTTTCGCATTTTAATTTCGTTTTCTGCGCCCTTGGGGGGTGTCGACAATGAAGGAAGGGTTGAAAAATCGGTCATGAATAGCTCCAATTGCATTGATTTTTCCACTTTGCATCACAATCAGTAAAGAAGCGGTAACCAACTTATTGGATAGTGAGAGAATCAATTGAGTGGAGTTTTTTAGTCAATGAACGTAACAGACTTAGTGGCAGCAGACAGTTTTCTGGCATGCAAAAAGCCCGGTGCTGAAGGAAAAAGTTCCAAGTTCCAAGATTTCCTTTCTAAATTGCATCCCTTAGATGACCCAAATCCGCCTAATGGCAAAGCCGCATTCCTATCAGAAAGCATCCTTGATAGCTTTGAAGGGAACGAGTTTTTCAATTTTTTAAATGGGTTGGGTTCAGATGACTTCAACGCATTACTTGACGACTCGGTCGCATTGAAAGCGGCTATGATAACTTTCTTTCCTTCCCCAACCGAGCACCACGCCGTTAGGCAATTATTTTTTCATTTAGTCGGCAAAGAAAACCCAATCTCTGAAAAATTGGATAAAAAAGACGCCGCGCCGGACGCAAAGTTTACTTCAACTACTGATTATACTGAAGTTACGAAACATTTTGGGGACCCCATACAATTAGACATAAATAAAGATGGCCTTGCTCCTTCTGCCCAACTGAAAAATCAAATGAGCATACATTCCACTCAAATCCCAACTCAATCACCGTATCAAAGACTAACCGACTTTGCTTTTCAAATTTCAAACCTGCTCGCACCCTCGCCTGAAAATACTCGACCAAACCAAATCCAATCCTGTTCAAATCCTCACTCAATGAACCCATCGCTCTTTACTCTAACCCAATCAAAAAGTCAGGGCTCTGATGTCAGCTCTTCCTCCTCGGTGGATAAGGAAAAAGCGAGTGCAGAAACCAGTATTTCTTTTAGATCAACCAGTGATTTAGTCGGCGCAGCAACACATCAACCAAATTCAAAAGCTGACATCGTGGCACCCGATCAACCCGATACAGGCGCAGGTTTAAAGCCATTGGAGCAATTGAACAGATCACCGGATTTACCTATTGGCAGCTATACAAATTTGTCAAAACACACACCTCAAGAGCATCCCGCTGAGAACGGTTTAATGGAGTCAAAGGTAATCAAAAAAGCTCCTGCACAATTGATAAAAGGCGATGAGCAATATGGTTTGAACCCCAAAGTAGGTCCGCTCAATCCCATCCCTTCTGAAACCCAAGAACCATTGGATTCTATTGGACAGCCCCCACAACCAAAATTAACAACCAACAATGTGATTGAAATTGAAAGTGGTCGCCCAAGCCAGAACTATACTCAACCGAGTGCCAACACATTTTTATCAACTCAACACACCACTGGTTCAGAAAGAGTTGGATTGAACCATAATTATATCGTGCCATTATCCAAAACAGAAACTTTCATCGACAATGCGAAAACTGAAAGCCGTCACCCAAGCCGCAGTTATCTCGATTTTAGTGATAACCAGGGTTTATCAAATCTTCAAAAATTCAGCTCGAAGAGCGAGGCATGGCCCCAACACTATTTCGAGCCCTTGTCTAGAAGAGAGACTTTGGAAATTGCCACAAATAATGGTGAGCAAGCAAAATCACGGCTCGGCAAAACCAACATTTCAGAGCAACTCGCGCCTGTTTTTTTGCAGCAATCAAAGAGCAATTCAATTTTTAAGCCGTCTTTTTCGGTAACGAAAGTCGAACAGGTTGATCTGGAAATAAACCTTGCACCTCAATCTGATGTAGGCAAAACAACCCTTCAAACGGTTTTGGGCTCTGAAAAAACCCACCATCCAATGATGCAGCAAATTACGCCCAAATTGATTGATCAGTTGGTCATAAAGGGGGATGGAAAAATTGATATTATGCTGTCGCCAAAGGATCTTGGCAAAGTAGAATTTAGGTTTCAATCCCACGACAAGTCAGGGTTATCTATCGTCATTCTAGCGGAACGCGATGAAACTGCTGCGCTTGTTCGGCGCCACATGGATGTGCTGACCAAAGAATTTGAACGCTTGGGATATTCTGACATTGATTTTTCTTGCGACGGTCAGTCCGATCAACAAAAATCAAAAAATAACCCTGCAAAAGCAAGGGAAGACATAGACACGGCGAACCAGCAACAGTCGCAGGCGCAAAACGGGCCGATCACCGCCTATGACTATTCTCTCTCCACTGCCGTAGACATCAGATTGTAAGGCTAACTTATGGATATTGCAGCAAGCCCCAAAGTAGATTTTGAAACTTTTGTCAAAATGCTAACCACACAGCTAAAAAATCAAGATCCGATGGATCCGATGGATTCAGCAAGTTTTGCCAGTCAATTGGCCGCTTTTTCCTCCGTTGAACAACAGGTTCTCAGCAACAATCACCTCGAAACAATTAAAACCCATTTAGGGTCCTCTGACCTTTTGTCATTTACAAACTGGATCGGTAAGTTTGCCAAAGTGACAGGACCTGCGCATTTTTCCGGGACATCAATTGATATTGCCATATCTATGCCTGAAAGTACTGAACGGGCAGAGTTGGTTGTAAAAAACGAAGCCGGGTCCGTTATCTTTCGAAAACTGATATCCAATGATACCAAAGAATATAACTGGCAGGGTGAGGATACAGCTGGCGAAATTGCAGAAAGCGGAACCTATCAATTCTTTGTTGAGACATTCAAAAAGGATGCCAGTCAGGGTGAAACAGAGATGGCAGCCTATCAAAAAGTTAAAGAGGTGCAGTTTGAAGAAGGTCAGTATAGCATCATTTTTTCAGGAGGATTGGTGGCCGATCCAAAAACAATTTCCGCTGTAAGAGATTAAAACTCAAGCTTGCGTCAAGGCGTACCCTATCCTATTGCAGATAATTACATAGGGGGTATGGAAAGCTTGCCAACCGAACAGCTGACGCATGAACTGATAGATCATGGGATATTAAAGGCCCCCGCGGAATGGACCCAACTGGCGGGGGGGCGGTCAAATCGTGTTTGGCACTTAAGAACGAATAATGATTTGGATTTATGTGTAAAGCTCTATCCAAAAGACCCTTGGGAAAACCCCCTATTTGCAAATGATCCTTTGGGTGAACACACATGCCTAAAGGCCTTGGCGCCACATGGGCTTAGTCCAACACCTGTTGCATTTATTGAAACATCGGTTGGCCCTTGTCTGGTCTATGAGCATATTTCAGGCACCATCCTTGAAGACCAAGTTAAACTGATCGCTCAATGCTTGGCGCAGTTGCACCAGTTACCAGCCTTAGATGGTTTGCGCGATGCGTCCGTTGGCTCTGAGCAAATTGGCGAAGATGGGCTGCATATACTTGGCATGTGTCAAACCCCTACCAAAATGCGGCTTCGAAACCTTATGCCTGATACCTATGTTACGTTCGTTTCACAGCGGCGGATGATCCACGCCGATCCTGTTCCTGCAAACATTATTGTGAGTGAAGGCAAGGCAAAATTAATTGATTGGCAGTGCCCTGCCTTTGGCGATCCAGCCGAAGACTTATGCCATTTTCTATCGCCCGCAATGCAGTGGCTTTATTGTCAATCCATTTTGCCTGATGTCGAGGTTTCTTCTTTTATAAGCAGTTACGCTAAATACTCTGCAGCGTTTGATAAGTCCCGCTTTTTAGATTTGCGCGCTTGGTATTCGTGGCGAATCGCTGCTTATTGTCTGTGGCAGGTTGAACATGGAAATTCAGCCTATCAAAGGCCGCTAGAGCTTGAGATTTCTGCCCTAGAAAAACCTCATGCCAAAATAGCTTAGCAAAGCCCCACCAATTAGTGACATGACGATCCAAATTGGTAAAAAACCATTGCGCTTCTTCCGCTCTGGTTCATAAACCTCAGATTGCCGGACCAAAGCTCTTTCGACCAATTGTGGCAATCGAGGTCCGAACCGCGACAAAACCCGCGCAGTTTTAGCCAAATCATGTAAAACGGCCTTTGGGCCAATACTTTGGCGGATATAATCTTCAACAACAGGCCGAGCAACCTGCCAGATATTTATCTGTGGATTAAGCGATCGTGCGACGCCCTCAACAACCACCATAGTGCGCTGAAGTAGGATCAGTTCGGTACGGGTTTCCATACCAAACCGTTCGGTAACCTCAAAAAGGTAGCTCAATAACCGGCCCATTGAAATTCGCGTTGCATCCATGCCAAAAATCGGTTCACCAACGGCGCGTAACGCGCGCGCAAATTCGTCAACATCGCGATCAGCTGGAACATAGCCGGCTTCAAAGTGAACCTCGGCAACACGCTTGTAGTCTCTGCGAATGAAGCCAAATAGAATTTCTGCATAAACCCGTCTGGTATACTCATCGATATGACCCATGATACCAAAGTCATAGGCAACGATATCACCGCTTTCAGAAACCTTTAAATTGCCTTGATGCATATCAGCGTGAAAATAACCATCACGCAATGCGTGTTTTAAAAACAATTGCAGGACACGCTCCCCTAGCTCGGCGCAGTTATGTCCTGCCGCCTCGAGGGCGTCATTATCACCCAGTGGTGTTCCGCCAACCCAATCGAGGGTCATCACACGTCGGCTGGATAGTGTCCATTGAATGGATGGTAACTGAAAACCACTGTCATTTTTAGTGTTCGCTGCAAATTCAGAGGCCGCTGAACTTTCCAATCTAAGGTCAAGCTCACCTTGTACAACACCTTCAAAATGGGTGATCACTTCGATAGGGCGCAACCGCCGAGAAGATGGTGACAACATTTCAATCAATCGAGCTGCAAAATAAAATGCATCAATATCTTTCTGAAATGCCTTTTCAATTTTTGGACGCAGGACTTTAACCGCGACCTGCTCATCTGTTTCCCGAATTTGCGCTTTGTGAACTTGCGCGATTGATGCTGCCGCAACAGGCTCACTAAAGTCGGAAAATACGACGTCGGGATCAGATCCTGTTTCTTCAAGAAAACTCGCTTTGGCTTGCTCTATCGAAAAAGGTGGCAGCTTATCTTGCAAAACACGCAATTGAAGCGCCAAATCTTCACCAACCACATCTGGCCGGGTGGATAAAATCTGACCAAACTTGATATAGGCAGGCCCCAATGATGTAAGTGCGCGCGTGGCAGGCGGCATTGTCGGGTCACCCTTTAGCCCCAGCCATTTGAACGGCCAGCCCAATATACGTGCAGCCAATCGCAGCGACTGCGGGGCTTCAACCGCATCCAGAACAACCTGCATCGCGCCCGTTCGCTCAAACGTTGCACCCGTACGGACCAACCGCCATATGTTGTGAGGTCCCCGCACCTAAATTTTCCACCCCGAATGCAAGCAAGCTACCCCTGCTGTTAAGTTACGATATTTGGCATTTTCAAAGCCCGCAGACCGCACCATTTTCAAAAATGTCTCTTGATCCGGGAACTTTCGAATAGACTCAACCAGATATTGATAGCTGTCACGGTCATTTGCAATCAACTGGCCCATTAAAGGAATTAGATTGAAGGAATATTTATCATAAGCCCATTGCATCGCCGGGTTTGGAATTTGAGAAAACTCTAGAACCATTAGACGGCCGCCCGGCCGAAGAACCCGAAACGCTTCGTTCAATGCATCTTGAGGCCGCGTGACATTGCGAATACCAAAACTGATTGTATAGACGTCAAAGCTATTGTCGGGAAACGGCAGGGCCATTGCATCTCCAACCGACCAATCCAGTTGATCAATCATCTGACTGGCTTCAGCGCGTTTACGCCCCTCGACAAGCATTTCTTCGGTTAAATCCAAAACTGTTGCGTGACCTTGTCCTGCACGTTTTAAAAAGCGATAGGCAATGTCCCCCGTTCCACCTGCAACATCCAATAGCTTTTGCCCTGAGCGCGGGGCCAGCCAATCCATCATTGCGTCTTTCCAAAGCCGGTGAATTCCGCCGGACATCACGTCATTCATGATATCATAGCGCGAGGCAACACTGCCGAAAACGCCTTGGACACGGCCTGCTTTTTCCGACTCGGACACCGTCTCAAATCCAAAATGGGTTGTTTTCTCTGACTGGTTAGCCATATGCGGGCGCTCTCGTTTTTCAACACACACTTACAGTATGAGCAGGCGTGAATACAATGCGGCAGTTGCGCCTGTTTGTTCATCATTTTAAGTGATGAAAATAACACCAGACTTGGAAGGACAAGCCGCATTGAAATTTCACCACAGAGTTCTGGAAAGCACTGGTCCGAAGCTATATAGACAATAGAGCCAAAACCGGGAAGACCAAAAATGCCTGAATTGCCCGAAGTCGAAACCGTTCTGCGCGGCCTTGCGCCCGTTTTAGAAGGCAGAACTATTGTAAAGGCAAAGGTAAACCGCCCAGATCTAAGATGGCCATTTCCAGAAAATATGGCGGGCCGAATTAACGGACAAAAAATTCACAGGCTATGGCGCCGTTCAAAATATATTCTGTTAGATTTATCCAGCGGTGAAACCTTGCTGGTCCATTTAGGAATGTCTGGAAGAATACTAATATCGGGTGATCCTTTGGGGAAGTTTGTGCACGACCATCCAGCAGCGCAAAAGCATGACCATGTGGTTTTTGATATTGATAACGGGGCGCGGGTAACTTTCAACGATCCGCGCCGGTTTGGGGCTATGGATTTACTATGTACTGATCGCGCAGATCACCACCCATTACTGCGCGATATTGGCCCAGAACCTTTGAGCAATGCATTCAACGAAACCTATCTTATAGAACGCGTCAAAACAAAAAATTCGCCTATTAAATCCGTTCTTTTGGATCAAAAAGTTGTGGCAGGGCTTG
Source organism: Rhodobacteraceae bacterium Araon29 (assembly GCA_039640505.1). Lineage (NCBI taxonomy): Bacteria > Pseudomonadati > Pseudomonadota > Alphaproteobacteria > Rhodobacterales > Paracoccaceae > Rhodobacteraceae bacterium Araon29. The sequence continues at coordinate 3,657,502 of CP046865.1, forward strand.
GCAATATTTATGTATGCGAAGCGCTCTACAGGGCTGGAATTTCACCCGAGCGCCCAGCTGGAAAAACGTCAAAAAAGCGACTTGCTGCCTTGGTTCCGATCATACGCCAAGTTTTAGACGAAGCGATAAAAGCGGGTGGCTCGTCATTGCGAGATTTTCGTCAAGCTGACGGTGAGCTTGGTTATTTTCAGCACACCTTCAATGTCTATGGACGCGAAGGTTTGCCCTGCCTGACCGATGGCTGTGACCATGCCGTGCAACGCATCGTACAATCCGGAAGATCGAGTTTTTATTGTAAAAACTGCCAAAAGTAGACACACGCATATTTCTGGACATGGTTTTTCTTTATGTGCTAAGGGGTAAATTCTGATCGAAACAACCGAAAGTCTGTTTCATGGCCTATGAGACGATAATCGTCGAAGTCGAAGATCACATTGCGCTGATCACGTTAAACCGCCCCACTGCCTTAAACGCTTTGAATGACCAACTGCTTGGTGAGTTATGCGATGCTTTGGCAGATGCACAGAAAAATGAAAAGGTGCGCTGCATCGTCTTAACTGGTTCCGAAAAGGCGTTTGCCGCCGGTGCTGACATTAAGATGATGAGCGAAAAAAGTTTTGTTGATGCGTTTGCGGACAATCTTTTCACCGATGCCTCTGACCGAATTACAGCTGTGCGCAAACCTATTATTGCGGCTGTATCTGGCTATGCGCTGGGCGGCGGCTGTGAACTTGCGATGATGTGTGATTTTATCATTTGCTCTGACACCGCCAAATTTGGTCAGCCTGAAATTAATCTTGGGGTTTCGCCGGGGCTCGGTGGAACACAGCGACTGACAAAGTTCATTGGCAAATCAAAAGCCATGGATATGAATTTGACCGGCAGGTTTATGGAAGCGGAAGAGGCGGAAAGATGCGGCCTCGTTAGCCGTATAGTGCCGGTTAAAAACCTAATGACCGAAGCGATGGGCGCAGCGACTAAAATCGCAGAAAAGTCAATGATCACAGCCATGGCTGTGAAAGAAATGGTGAACCGCTCATATGAAACCACTTTGCAAGAGGGCCTATTGTTCGAGCGCCGTGTGTTTCATTCATTATTCGCCACAGAGGACCAAAAAGAAGGTATGGCTGCGTTTATGGAAAAGAGAGAAGCCAAATTTCGCGATAAATAAACAAAACCATAAAAATTTTCGCCTTGATTATCCCAAAGCCCTGTTGACTCACGCTTAAGTCAGGCATAAAGACGCGACTTCAAGTGATAGAACCCAAAAAGCGGGAAATAAAGAATGGCTAATACGCCCCAATCAAAAAAGCGCGCCCGCCAAAACGAGCGTCGCAGTGAGATAAATAAAGCGCGCCGCTCGCGGATCCGCACATTTTTGCGTCGTGTTGAGGAAGCAATTGAATCCGGTGATAAAGAAGCCGCAGGTTCTGCACTCGTTTCGGCCCAGCCCGAACTGATGCGGGGCGTTACTAAAGGTATCTACCATAAGAACACTGCAGCGAGAAAAATGTCGCGTTTATCAGCGCGGGTAAAATCTATCGCTTAAATAGCAGCCTTTTATGGATTGAAATGCGTCGCACCAGCGGCGCATTTTGTGTTTTCCAGAGTGTTGAAATTTAAAAAGAGATTCTTTTCCTATTTTATCGGAGTCAAGCTCGAAGTTCTGTTGCCCGTTCTACCAGAGTATTGTTAT